>JALOTT010000278.1 GCA_025457745.1 Verrucomicrobiota bacterium | reverse complement strand
ATCAGCTTGCGATAGGGCTTCTGGTTGAAACTGACCCTGACCATGTAAACCGTGCATTCGAGGCCAAAGAACTGGCAGGCAAACGCCAGCGACGAGCCCCATTGGCCGGCGCCGGTTTCGGTGGCGAGGCGTTTGGTCCCGGCTTCCTTGTTGTAGTAGGCCTGCGCCACGGCCGTGTTGGGCTTGTGGCTGCCGGCGGGACTGCCGCCCTCGTATTTGTAGTAAATGTGCGCGGGCGTCCGGAGCGCCTTTTCCAGCCGCACAGCGCGCAGCAACGGCGTGGGCCGCCACAGCGCGTAGATTTCGCGCACCGGCGCGGGGATTTCCACCCAGCGCTCCTGTGTCATCTCCTGCATGACCAGGTTCTCCGGAAAAATCGCCGTCATCATTTCGGGCGTGACCGGCTGCTTCGTGCCGGGGTGCAGCGGCGGTGGCAGCGGTTCGGGCAGATCGGTGAGGACGTTGTACCAAGCGGCGGGAATGTCGGCTTGCGTCAGGTCAAATCGAGTTTGCATGTTTTCTGATTTTCTTCGTTATCCACAGTTAACCGACGCCCTGCCGGCGGCGGAAGAAAAGTCTGTCGGGTGGCGCTCGAAGGCGAGTCACCCACCGGGCAGAGTGAACTGGTTTCCAGAGTTCGCGTCAAGCTTGGAAAAGGCCAAAGCAAGTGCCGCACTGCCGCCCGCTGCGTTCGGGCAGCCAGGCGCGCCATCATTTGCCGTCAAGCCTCTGGATTTGCGAGCGCTTGCTGATAAACCTCCATAAATCGCCTGGCCATCAACTCCGGCGAAAGATACGCCCGCGTCTGCGCCAGAGATTTTGGCTCGACCCGCCCCACGCCGAACAGCGGATGACCGCACGCCGCGCGGATGGCCTCCATAAGTTCCGCGAGATTGCCCGGGGAACACAACCGGCCGTTTTGTCCGGGAAAAACGTAGTCCGGAATTCCGCCCACTGCCGTCCCGATGACGGGCACGCCCGCCACCACGGCTTCTTTCACCGCGTTCGGGCTGACGTCGGCGCGCGAGGGACAGAGCATCATCGTGGCCGTGCTCAACTCCTGCGCGACTTCGCGATGGGTCAGTTGGTCCTTGAATATGATGCGCCGCCAGAACTCCGGCGAGACACCCGCTTGCAGCGTTTGCAGAAACGTCCCGCGCGGTTTGCCGACGACGAGCAGCTCAAAATCAATTTCGCCCCTCAACCGATCCAGCGCCTGCAACATCACGTCGCCACCTTTGCGATGATCGAACGCGCCGACGAAGATGAACCGCAACGGGGTCGTCTGCGGCCGCCTCACCACCGAATGAAACACCGGATCGGGCGCGTGCTCCACCTGCTCCACGTGCAACCGTGGAAACCGATGCCGCAAATACTGCACGGAAAACCGCGCCTCGGTTGTCACCAGCGGTACGCGGCGCAGCGCGTAATTTTCGAGGAAGCCGGCCACGCGCTCGTGCCAGCTCGGCGGCGACACCTTGCTATACCACGAGATCAGGCCTTGGATGGTCGTCACGCGCGGATAGCCGAGCCGCTCGGCCACGAGCGCCGCGCCCTGCTCCGTGCCCCAGGCATGGACGACGTCCGGCCGGATCGCACGCAGCACGCGCCGGATCAGGACCGTGTCCACCCAGAACAACGACGGCGCGCGCAAGCCGCCCGGCGTTTTGACCAGATGAAACGTCACGCCGTTGCGCACGAAAGTGAGGTCGCGCTCGAACTGTTTGCGCAGCACGACCACGTGCAGGCGCAGGGCCGGATTTTTTTCGAACTCGGCCAGCAATACGCGCTGCCACGAGGCCGGGTGCTGGCGCGGCAGCCGGGTCACCGGCGCGGGCACGCCGGACAGCCACTCCACGGGAAAATAGGAGAACCACGCAACAGTTAAGGGATCTGCAACCATGACATCGTTGTGGGGAAACTAGATTGGGCGCATCAGCAAGCCAAGCAAAAGCGCTTCGTTTCGAGAATGCCAGGCAGGGTCTTTTTTTATGCGAGCGCAGGAGGTTGGAGTTCAAGCTTTAGCTTGTTCCCGGCCAGAAACAACCTGAAGGTTGAACTCCAACAAGTTGAGCCGCCAGACCCAAAGACCCTGGAATGCCAGGAACTTTGCTGTCGCGTTTTCCCGGGCGTTTTGTTAAATGCGCGCACACGATGAAAGCTATGGCCCGGACAATTCTAAGCTTATTGGTCTTGATCGCCCTCGCGCCGATTACCAGTGCGTTTGTCGTGAGGTCCGACAGCAACGGGATCGGTCGCCACTGGAATTTGCTGGTGCCGGACGATTCCACGAGCACCAACATCATCAACCGGACCACCGGTGCCATCCGCTACGCGCTGGCCTCGGATGGCTGCTGCGCCATGAACACCGCCGCCGAGTTGAACGCCGTGCGCGCGGCCTTCGCGCAGTGGCAGGCTGCTCCCGGCACGTATCTCAAATTCGAGGACGCCGGTCTGGTCACCACGCCGGTGGACATCAACACGTCCGACCGCACGAACATCGTTTATTGGGAGAAAAAAAGCCTCCTGGTCAACCACGGCCAAAGAAAACGACTACAACAACGACGAAAATCAATGGACTACAGACTTCACCTCTTCCAATAAGGCCGAAAACAAAACCTGCGATGGAGCGGTCGCGCTGCATGAAATTGGTCATTTCATTGGCCTCGAACACTCGCCGCTCGGCGGCGCGACGATGTTTGTCCGTTCCGCGCCCGGCGACAATCTGCAAGCCGGCCTGAGCGCGGACGACCTTGCGGCGGCGCGCAGCTTGTATCCCGCAGACACGACGGGATACGGAGCGATCACCGGGCGGGTTGTGAAAGACCACCGGCCGGTGTTTGGCGCGGCGGTTTTTGCCCACAACTCCGCCGGTTGCGCGGTGGCCGGGACTGTGACCGGGCCGCAGGGGAATTTTATGTTGAGCATGTTGCCACCCGGCAACTACCAGGTTCATGCGGCGCCGCTCGACCCGCCAGCTCTCAACCGCCTTTGCGCCGGCGCTGACATCGCTCCCAACTTCAGCGGCGCCGACACGAAATTCCTGCCGACGCGCGACCGGCCGGTGACAGTTGCTGCGGGGAAGACGAACAGCGTGGATTTCGCCGTGGCCAATGCCACGCCGGCGTTCCGCATCTCAAACATCCGCGTGCCCACGGCCAATGCCAGCTCCTGCGCGTGGTCTTCGCTGCCCGCCAGCTTGTGCGCGGGCCAAAACAATTACACGATCGGGGTGGCCTCGCCGACGTTGCCGACCCACCACGCGACGCTCGCCATCACGGGCGACGGATTGACGCTCGGCCCGCCAACGTTTCTCACGAACGCCTTCCAGTCAGGACTGAATTTCATATCCGCCGCCGTCAGCGTTTCCAGCAACGCCACGCCTGGCTTGCGCACGTTCGTCGTGCAACAAGGCCCCAACGTTGCCTGCGCGCACGGCTTCCTGGAGATCCTGCCCGCCCGCTGAAGTTCAAACTGAAGCGACCTTCGCGCGCCGTCGGTTGAACGCCACGACCTCCGCATACTTCACACCGTTGCCGCCAAAAATATCCAGCGCCGAACCGATGGTTAAATCAATCCTCCCGCGACCGAGCCGCGTGACTTCCTCCAGGTCCGCGATGGAATTTGCCCCCCCGGCGTAAGTCGTGGGAATCGGCGACCCGCGGCCAAGTTTTTCTACCAACTCGCGATCAATGCCACGACACAACCCCTCCACGTCCACCGCGTGAACCAGGAATCCGGCGCAGGAGTGGGCGAGCGATTCCAATGTTTCCACGGAAATCGCGAGTTCCGTGAACTTCTGCCAGCGGTCGGTCACGACAAAATAATTATCCCCGCGCCGCCGGCAGCTCAGGTCCAGCACCAGCCGCGTCTTGCCAACGGCTTTGACCAACTCGTTGAGCCGCGCGGAGTCCAACCGCCCGTCGCGAAACACCCAACTCGTCACGATGACATGCGACGCGCCGGCATCCAGCCATGCGCGAGCGTTGGATGCGTTGAGGCCTCCGCCGATTTGCAATCCACCCGGATATACGGCCAGCGCCGCGCGGGCTTCGGTTTCGTTTCCCGGACCGAGCATGATGATGTGGCCGCCGGTCAAACCATCGCGCCGATAAAGTTCGGCAAACCACGCTGCCGACCGGTCGGAGACGAAGTTCGTGCGCAGGCGGCCCGGCGCGCCTTCGAGCGTGCCACCGACAATCTGTTTGACTTTGCCTTCGTGCAGGTCAATGCAGGGCCGAAACATGATTCCAGACTAGAATCGCCCCGGTGAAGTTCCAAGCGCCGAGTTGGGACGAGCACGAAACTGAACTCCGCCGTCATTTCCGATAAGGCGGCGTGCCAAGCCGCGTAGAGCCAGAATGTCAAAAACGATGGCAGCGCGATTTTCCGCGGCCAAGCCGCGCCGGGAAGCTTGCCGTTGGCGCGAAAATTGCAGTAATTCTCGCCAAATTTGAAACGTCGTTTAAGACTGATACGTATCCAATGACTGCTACGAACATGCTTCGCCGCAACTTCATCTTCTTGTTTCTGCTGACCGCCAGCCTCGGCGCACGGGCCGCATCGGTGCTGCCGATGACGCTCGACGAACAAATCGGCGCTTCCGCTGCCGTGTTTCGTGGAACGGTGCTTCGGGTGGAGTCATTTCGGAGCGCGGAAGACGGCATCATTTATACCCGCACGGCGATTCGGGTGGATGAGGGATTCAAAGGCAGATTGCCGGCGGTGATCAATGTGGTGCATCGCGGCGGCACCGTGGGGCGCATCGGCTTGAGCGACAGTTCCTCGCCACAATTCAGGGTTGGCGAAGAACGGCTGCTGCTCGTCACGCGGCGCGGCGATGGCACTCTCTTTGCCACGCAAGGGGAAGCCACGGCCACGCGGTTGCGCCGGGAAAAGAAAGGCGCGCTGGAGCGTGGCCATAATGACCTCCTCGAACGTATTCGCGGGAAAACGAATTCAGGTCGAATCTCCGGCGCCGACGTGACCGACCAAGCCGTGAATCTTTCGCCCTACGGCGTTTTCGCTGAACCGGTCGGGGATACCGGCGGTCCGAGCACCAACGGCCTCCTGGTGGATGCCTTCAACGTGCCCGCACGCTTTGTATTGCCGGATCGCGGCGAACCGATTCCTTATCTGGTGGATGCCGTGTCGTTGCCCGCCGGAATCTCGCAGGCTCAGGCGTTGAGCGCGGTCAGCAATGCCATGTCCGTCTGGTCGCTGGCCAGCAGTTTCAAATTCACCTACGCGGGAATGCAGGATTTTGGCGCCAACGCCGCGAGCATCAATAACGACGACGGCTTGTTTCGCATTCAACTTCATGACAATCACCATTTCATCACGGGCGCCAATACTCTTGGCATCGGCGGCAGTTGGTACTCCTCCCCGCTGTTGGCAAACACGAACTGGGGATCGGGCGGCCGGGTCGGCGGCACCGAATTCAACCGCGGCGTGAACGGCTATGTCATCCTCAAGCATACCAACGTGGCGATGCAAACTCTCTCCACGTTCACGGAAGTGCTCACGCATGAAGTCGGCCACGTCCTGGGCCTGGCTCATTCAAGCAATGACGCAACCAATAACTCAACGCTCACCAACTCGGTCATGTATTACCTTGCGCATGCGGATGGCCGGGGTGCCAGACTGAACAGCTACGATACGAATGTCGTGCGGCTGGTGCATCCGACCAACACGCCGCCGTGGACTTTCAACCGGGTCATAGACGCAACGACGGCCCCGTCCACCCCCAACGTTCCCGGCATCAATGAAGTCGAATTCCGCGGCTACGATTTGCAGACCACCAACCTGACGATCGCCACCAACGGCCAGACGGCGTACACCGGAGACTTCACTCTGTCCGACAGCAAAATCAAATACACCCCAAATGATTACTATGTTGACACCGATCGCGACGACCCCGACACCAGTAGTGGCAGCTATTCTTACTACGACATCATTTACGCGCGCGTCTCTGACGGCACCAATGCCTCGCCCTTTGCCATGATCCGGGTCATTTCGCTCCGGGGAGAAGGGTCCAGCGGCTCGCTTACATTCGGCGGCATCCCGGATTATTGGATGATGAATTTCTTTGGGCACGTTGGCCCACTACCGGGCGACATGTCGCGGGCGACGGATGACCCCGATGGCGACGGTTTGAACAACCTGCAGGAATACATTACGGGGATGAATCCGAAAGCCCCCAAGTTCGCCCAGCGCATCACTTCCTTCAGCCTCGGTTCATTACAGTTTCAGGCCAAAGCCTACGAACTTTACGAAGTGCTCGGTTCGACCAACCTGACCACGTGGACGCGCGTAGCTGCAGTTGAACCCACAACCGCGTCCGTTCAAATCAGGACCAGCCTGCCACAAACCAACATCATTGCGGTTATTTCAAACCTGCCTACCTCAAGCCCGCGCATGTTCTTCCGCATTTTGAAAGTGCCGTGAGCGTGGCGTCTTCGCTGTTTTCAGTGGGGTCGTGGAAATACCGCAAGATGCGGCGTGGACGCCGGGTTTGAGGTAAAGCCCCAAGGATAAAACGAATTGCACGAATGGACGCGAATTCCAATGCGCTGCTCGTCGCGCCGAAGCACGCGAAGGCGGATCGAACGAGGAGAGATGAGCCGGCCAAACACCTCACCATGTTCCTCGGCAAATTTCGCCAATCCGATTGCCTTTGGCAAAGCGTCAACAGGCGAGTCGGTGTGCGGTTCAAGGATGTCCACCACGAAACCCTTGCTTGTCTTTCGCACGATGGCGAAGTCCGGGAAGAATGGCTTCGTGACGTTGCCCATTTCACAGAACCCGCAGAACGCCCAATCGCGACGATCCATGTTGCGCAGCCAACAGACAAAATCTTGCTTTTGTATTTTATCAACGAGCAGTCCCGCTTCCCATGTGTTCAGCTCTCCATGCCGTCTTCGATTGGGCAGTTCGGCTGGTACGGCGCGGTGACGACGTATTGTCAGGTTGATCCGAAGGAGAAAATCGTGGCCATCGCTTTTGCGCCGCATTTCCCATTTAACGAGCACAATTTCTTCGCGGCGTTTCAAACGGCGTATTATCAAGCGTTGAAGAAAGGAGTTGCTGAACTGTAGTTGGATGCAGGTAGTGACGAAGTTTGAAATTTTGGTGGGGCGTCCTCGTGAGCCGGCTCGTCAGGAGCCTCGCCCCACCCAGACTGAGTTACTACTTGGACACCACCAGCGCGACGCACTTCGCGTGTTGACAGCCACGGTCGGGCTCCGCTACCTCCTAACGCTGTCATGTCGAAACGATTCAACTTTTTCTTTGTGCAAAACACGCCTTTTCTCCGCTGGTCCCCGGCATTGCTGAATGTCGGCTTGGCTGCTGCCTTCATGTTTCCGTGCTCCGGTAAGGCCGGTGATTGGCCGCAATGGCGCGGGCCGAATCGTGACGGCATCTCGAAGGAAACGGGGTGGCTCGCCAAGTGGCCGCCCGAAGGGCCGAAGCAATTGTGGGAAGCCAGCGTGGGCGTGGGTTATTCCTCGATGTCCGTCAGTCAGGGGCGCGTCTTTACGATGGGCAACGTGGCAGACACCGACGCGGTTTCGTGCTTCGACGCCGAAAGCGGCAAGCTGCTTTGGAAACACCAGTATCCCTGCGCTGCCAAGGACCCCAACGGCTTTCACGGCACGCGTTGCACGCCCACCGTGGATGGCAACCGTGTTTATTCCTTGAGCCGCCACGGACATTTCTTCTGCCTGGATGTGGCGACGGGCAAGGTGATTTGGTCCAAGGATTTCAAAAAGGACTTCGGTGGCGTGGCGCCCAAGTGGGGGTATTCCGGCTCGCCGTTGATTGAAAAAGACCGGGTACTTACCGAGGTGAGCGCGAAGGAGGTTTCGGTGGTTGCGTTCAACAAGTTGACGGGCGCAGTGGTCTGGAAAAATGGCGATGATCGGGCGGGCTATGCCTCGCTCATCGCGTTTGACCTCGGTGGCGAGCGATGTTTTGCGCAATTTAGTGCCGACCACATCATCGGTCGCCGCATGAAGGACGGCGCGGAACTCTGGCGGTCGCCTTGGAAGACCGACCACGGAGTGAATGCCGCCACGCCCATCATTGAGGGCGACCAAATGTTCCTCTCCTCCGGCTACGGCTACGGCTGCGCGCTGTTGAAGGTTGCGCCCACGGGAACGACTGAGGTCTGGCGCAACAAAAGCATGCGCAATC
>JALOTT010000277.1 GCA_025457745.1 Verrucomicrobiota bacterium | reverse complement strand
GCTTAAGACGGAGTGAAAATCGGTTGACTGGAACGGGCAATTTTAGCGGACTAAAACTTGTGGAACTGAAAGACATAAAGGCCATCATTGATTTGATGAAGAAAAACTCCGTTTCGGAGTTTGAGCTGGAGAAGCAGGACTTCAAGATCCGGCTTAAGCGGGGCGTGAACGGAGGCGCTCCGGTGGTTCAATACGAAGATGCGCCTCCAGTCGTTTACGCCAGCCCGGCGCCCGCAATCCCCGCCGCCGCTGGTTCCGCGCCCGCGGCTTCCGCTGCGCCCGCGGTTGAAATTGAAGCGGAAATCAAGTCGCCGATGATTGGCACGTTCTACCGCTCCCCGTCACCGGAGTCAGCCGCTTACGTGGAGGTTGGAACCGAAGTCAACCCGGAGACCGTCATTTGCATCATTGAAGCCATGAAAGTCATGAACGAGATCAAGGCGGAGGCCAAAGGCGTGGTCACGCAGGTTTTGGTAGAGAATGCCAAACCCGTCGAGTTCGGCCAGCCCTTGTTCAAGATTCGGCCGGCCTGACAAACTGGAAATTGGGGCGGGTACGATGCGCGCCTCTTGCAAAGACCCAATCTGCTGACAGCGCATGTTCGAAAAAGTTCTTGTAGCCAATCGCGGAGAAATTGCCGTCCGCGTCATCCGCGCATGCAAGGAATTGAATATCCGGACCGTGGCGGTGTATTCGGAAGCGGACGTGAATTCCATGCATGTGCAGATGGCGGACGAGGCCATCTGTATTGGCAAGGCCGCCTCGGCCGAAAGTTACCTGCGGATTGACCGCATCATCAGCGCCGCGGAAATTGCCGACGTGGACGCGATTCATCCCGGATACGGCTTCCTTTCCGAAAACGCGCATTTCGCCCAAGTTTGCGAGAGCTGCAACATCCGCTTTATCGGCCCGAATTCGCGAGCGATGAACACGCTTGAAAACAAGGCGACCAGTCGCGCCTTAGCCAAGAAAGCGGGCGTGCCCTTGCCGCCCGGGTCGGATGGAGTCGTCGAAAATGAACAAGACGCGATCGCGGTTTCCAAAAAGATCGGCTACCCGGTAATTATCAAGGCCGTGGCGGGCGGCGGTGGACGCGGGATGCGTGTGGCGCACAACGATGTCTCCTTGGTAAAGGGCTACCACACCGCGCGAGCAGAGGCTGACAAGGCGTTCGGCAATTCCGGCGTTTACATCGAGAAATACATCGAGAATCCCCACCATGTGGAATTCCAGATCCTCGGAGACCACAAAGGCCACATCATCCATCTGGGCGAACGGGATTGCTCGATCCAGCGCCGCAACCAGAAGGTCGTCGAGGAAACCCCGTCGCCGCTCATCGAGCACAAATTCAAAAAGCTGCGCGACAAGATTGGCAAAGCGGCGGTCAAAATCGCCGAAGCCGCCAATTACACCAACGCCGGCACGGTCGAATTCCTCGTGGACAGCCACGGCAACTTCTACTTCCTCGAAGTCAACAAACGCATCCAGGTTGAGCACCCGATCACGGAGGAAGTCACCGGCATTGACCTGGTCCGCTACCAAATCATGCTGGCGATGGGCGAGCCGCTGCGACATTCGCAAAGCGACATTCAATTCAAAGGCCACGCCATCGAGTGTCGCATCAATGCCGAGGATCCCTTCGACGATTTCCGGCCGAGTCCGGGCCGCATCGAGATGTATTATCAGCCGGGCGGGCGCGGCGTGCGCGTGGACACTCATGTTTACGCGGGCTACACCATACCACCCACTTACGACTCGATGATCGGCAAGCTCGTCACCTACGGCAAGGACCGGCGCGAAGCCATGGACAAGATGAGCCGCGCGCTCAGCGAATACATGATCACGGGCGTCAAAACGACGATTACGTTTCAACAGGCGATCCTACAGGACCCGAATTTCCGTCGCGGCGTCTATTCCACCAATTTCGTGGAGCAACTCCTCAGCGGCGCGCGGCGCGAACTGATCGAAGAGAAGGCCTGACGCTGCAACCTCGTTTAGCGTCGGAAAGCCTGCTTCCTCTCCCTCACGTCGGTGACGCTTTCCTGCGGCATGTCCGATGAACACGAACAGGTGCGGTCAGCAAGGAATACGTGTTCCGCTGGTTACCGCTGCAGAATTTAAGCAAACGGAAGGTGAATCCATCCGTTTCATCTGTGGTTGAGAATTCTTTGCGCGACCTCATCAAGCGCCTCCATCGGTGTAAGTTCAATCCACTCCAGCTTCAACTGCAGACGAAACCAAGTCATCTGCCGCTTGGCGAACTGGCGCGTCTTGCTTTTCACCAGTTCAATCGTCTCCGGCAACGAACGCTCTCCGCGCAGGTGCTCGACCACCTGCCGGTAGCCGATGGCTTGCATGGCGGTTTTGTTTTCGACAAGCCCTTGCGCGAGCAGTCGCCGCGTTTCCTCGACCAAACCGGCGGCAAACATCTTATCCACGCGGGCGTTGATGCGGGAGCGCAGGTCATCCGATGTGCGTGAAAACCCAAAGAGCGCCTGGTGGGGCGCGCGTCCTCGCGAGCCGGGCATCGCGGGCTGCGGCTCGTCAGCCGCCTCGCCCCACCGGGCGCGTTGCGCGGAGAAGGGCTTTCCGGTCAGGCGAATGACTTCCACGGCGCGAATGACGCGGCGCGGATTCTTCCGGTCAATCTTGGAGAACGTAACCGGGTCGCGCTGTTCCAGTTCGCGGAGCAAGTCAGCCAGCGGCGCAGCTTCGAGTTCGGCGCGCAGTTTCGGATCGCCGACAGGCGCTTCGCCCAGGCCTTCGAGGTGCGCCTTGAAGTAAAGCCCCGTGCCCCCGCAGAAAATTGGGACGCGCCCACGCGATTGGATTTCCGCCACGGCTTGGTTGGCGAGTGCGACGAACTTGGCGGCGTCGAACGGCGCGGTTAAATCCACCACGTCAACCAGGTGATGCGGCACGCGGGCGCGCTCGGCGGGCGTGGATTTCGCCGTGCCGATGTCGAGTCCGCGATACACCTGCATTGAGTCCACCGAGATGATTTCGCCGCCCAGCTTTTCCGCCAGGCAGAGCGCGATCTCCGATTTGCCCGCGGCAGTCGGCCCGGCGAGGAAAATCGGGCGAGGATGAGGGATGGAGGATGGGGGATGGTTTGCATCGGGGGTTGCCATCTTCCGTCCTCCATCCGCTATTTTTGCTTCCCCGCGCGCGGTCGCAGCGCCCAAAACATAACCGCGCCAGCCACGAAAATCCCGACGCTGACCAGGTGCGCCGGCGTCAGCCCGCGGTGCAAATGCTCGGCGGAGTAATCGCCCCGGAACATTTCCACGAACGAACGCAGCAAGGCGTACCCCATGAGATAGGTCGCGAAAATCTGGCCGTCGAAGCGCTTGCGTCGGTACAACAAAGCCAGCGCAAAATAAAATCCCAGGCTCAAAAGCGATTCGTATATCTGCGTGGGATGCACGGGCGTCGCGGCCAGCCCGGCGGGATGGGTTTCGTGCCCTTTGGGAAAACGAATCGCCCACGGCAGGTCGCACGCGCGCCCGTAGCAACAGCCGTTCAGCAGACAGCCGATGCGCCCGAACACGTACCCCAGCGCAATGCTCGGCGCGAGGATGTCCGCCACTTTCCACAGCGGCAAATTCCGCGCGCGCGCGTAAAGGACGCCCGCCAGTGTCGCGCCAATGAGTCCGCCGTAGTAAACCAATCCGCCGTGCTGGACCATGAAGATCTCCCACAGCGGCTTGCCGGCGAATTCCTCGCCCCAATAGGAAATCACAAAGAGCGTCCGCGCACCGACGACCGCGCCAATGATGAGCCACAGGCCGATGTCGGCGATTTTCTCCCCGGCGATGCCGCTGAGGGGCGCACGCCGGCTCGCGGTCCAGATCCCGGCGAGGAACGCCAGCGCCAGCATGACGCCGTACCAGTGAACCGTCAGCGGGCCGAGTTGGAATGCGTTTGGATGCACGAACCCAGCGTAAAGCGAATGGAGCCGGTTGGGAATTTGAAATTGCAGCGGGCACCAGACCGTCTGAACGCTTCAACGCCTCCGCGGGTTGGTGACCTCAGTTCGGATCCGTCGCCACGGGCACTGGGAAATCTGGCGGCAGCGGTGGCGGAGGAGATGGCGGCAGCGGCGGTGGTGGGAAAGGCGGCATAGGCGGCCATTCGGGCATTTGGGCCACCAGCTCGCGCCACGCCTGGCGTTCTCCGGGCGACATGAGCCGCCAACGTTCGGCGTTTTTCAAAAAAAGCCGGCGTTCTTCCAGACTCAGGCTGGCGAATTTTTCAAACGACCGCACGCATCGCTCGCGCTGATCCTTCGGCAGCTTCTCAAAAGCACGCAGCGTTTTTTCCATCTGCTGCCGTTCGGCTTCGGACAACGTCTGGAGCGCCTTTTCCTTTTCCCTGGGCGTCAGCTCGAAGAATTGATCGAAACGCTCGCACGTTTTGCGGCGATGTTTCTCCGAGAGCGCGCCCCAGCGATTCATGCCGGCTTCGAGTTGCGCGCGGCGTTCGGGCGAAATGCCGGCGAGAATGTTCGTCCGCTGTTCGCGCGTGCTGCCTTCAAGCTGCGTGAAATAGCGCTCGGTCAATTCGTTTTCGAGCAGTTCCTTCTGGGCCGCGGGCGCGAGCTTGTCCCATTGCGTGATGCGGTCCGTGATGGGCTTGCGCAACTCTGGCGGGATGAAGATCAGTTGCGCGGCACGGTTCGTGGCCGGGGTGTTCAACAACGGGACGACATACCAGCGCAGTTCGGTGGCGCGCAACCGCAACTCGCGCTCGTCGGGTTTGAGCGAAAGGTATTCGCGGACTTTGGCGAGGATGCGTTTCCGCATTTCGGGGGGGCGGGCGGCGAGCGCTTGTTTTCGTTCCTCCAGCGTCATAGCCAGCAACTCACGAAAGGAATCCACGGGTGACCGGAGCAACGGCACGGGCGGTTCGCTTTGCTCGCTTTCGGACGTGCCAGCCGCGTCCGGGGCTTCCTGCGCGAGGAGCGGGAAAAGCAAGATTTGCCCTGCGCCCAGCACCGCCGCGAGCCGGGGAAATATTCTCCACCGCGGGTTCATTGCATCAAGGCGAGCAAATCCTTGTCGGCCGGCGGCGTTGGGAGCAAACGTCGGATGACGTCGAAGTCCTCCAGAAATTGCGGACTAGGTAGCGACCGCACATCCGCTACCGTCGCCACGCTTTGTGCCAGCTCGACGCGCTGGGCCAGGGCATGTCGCTGATACGCAAACAAACCCGCGCCCACGACGAGCACCGTCACCGCCGCGCGGGGCACGAGCGCGCGCCAGGTCCAGACCCACCGTGAAGCGCGCTCATGATTGCTTGCGGCAGCGTCGCGCTCCACGGCGCGCAGGACGCGCGCGGTGAAATTCGACGGAACGGCTGCGTCGGGCAGCCGCGTCAGCAACTCGCTTAACGCCGCTTCATTGGCCCAGTCCGCCCGCGCGTCGGGATGCGCGGCAAGCCAGGCGCGCAATTCGGCCTGCTCGCTGTCGGTGAGTTTTCGCCGCCAAGCGATTTCGCGCAATCGTTGATAAGCCAGGTCATCGTTCATCGTGTCACCTCTGGGTTAATAACCGTTCGAGAGAGAAAGTTGCTCGCGAGGGAATACCCTCCAAAGAGGCGCAAAAAAGGAAGGACTGAAGGGGAAAACATCGAACATCCAATGAACCGAACAATG
>JALOTT010000276.1 GCA_025457745.1 Verrucomicrobiota bacterium | reverse complement strand
CACCGGCTCATCGGTCCGGTCCGATACGACGAATTCCACGGACATCACCTTGACGTCAATTTCACGGTCCCGCGGAATTTCGCTGTGATTCACCTCGCAATAGAAGCAATCGAAATTGCATTTCTTGTCCGGGTTGAGGTTGACGCCGATGGACAACCCATGCCCGCGCTGCGAAATAACGGCATAGGCGAACCGGTTGTCCAAAAAGTTCCGTGGCCGGCCAAACGCGGTGTCCAGACACGCCGGCCCCGCCAGATTCATTGCGGGCGTGGGCGTACCCTCCGGCAGTTTGACCGGATATTCCTTTTCTTGTCGGCCCAACACTTTTTGCATTTGCGGCAGGTTATCGTCCCGTTCCCGGACCTTGCCTCACCAATCTTGGGAAACACTTTGCATTATTTGTTATGCTTTTGCTCAACCTCCCGGAAGCGGGAAAACCTGCTTTGGTTGACGTCGGGAAACGGGTAATATCTCCAGACGAACCGGGTGAGCGGACACAAGCCGGCGTCCGAAAAATATAGCTGCGCATGTCCTCGTTGATCCAATTTAAGAAATTTGATGTGCGGCCCGCGCTGAAGCGGGGCCGTGAGCCGTATCCGGAAATCCGCAAACGTGTGGACGCGCTCAAGTCCGGCGACCGCCTCGTCGTCATCGCCCCGTTTCTGCCCGCGCCGCTGATCGAGAAGTTGGGCAGTGAGGGTTTCAAATCCAAAGTCGAACGCGCCGGCGATGGAAGCTGGGCCATTTATTTCTGGCGGGAAGCTGATTGACCATTCAAAACCATGACTCCTGAATCACTGGCCGAACTGAGACTGGCCGCCACCGTCAACACCCTGCGGACGTGCCAGTTGTTCGCGGGTTCGCCTCCGCCCGACCTGAAAAATGTCGCCGCCATCTCGGTGTTGAAAAACTTGGGCAAGGGCGAATACCTGTTTCACGAGCGCGATCCTTCGCGCGGATTTTATGTCGTGCAAAAGGGCGCGGTAAACATCCACCGCGTTAGTGCCGGTGGCAAGGAACAGGTCATTCGCGTTTTCCGCGCCGGAGAATCGTTCGCCGAGGGAACGCTGGCGACCGAGGCGGGTTATCCCGCCGATGCGCGCGCGCTGGAAACCACGCAGGTGTTGCTGATTCAGAAAAATGAATTTATTGGCCTGCTCAAACGCCAGCCCGAACTGGCGTTGCGGATGTTGGGCGCGATGAGCCAGCATCTCCGGGTGCTGGTAGGTTTGCTCGATGATCTCACGTTGAAGGACGTGGAAACGCGCCTCGCCAACTGGCTGGTCAAGCGCTGTCCCAACCCGGAAAGCCAAACGCCGGTGCGCATCGAACTGACGATGACCAAGCGCGTGCTCGCCGCCGAGCTGGGCACGGTGAGCGAAACTTTTTCCCGCACGCTGGCCAAGTTCCGCCAGCAGAAACTCATCAGCGTGAAGGGCAAGACGCTGACGGTGCTTTCCCCCGCGCGCTTGGGCGCGCTGTTGCGGAAGAATCTCGGCGAATAGCCTGGTTGCCAAAATAGGCGGCGCTAAACAATGGTCAACTGGACGCTGCTCTCGATGATGCCTGCGCTGATGGCGTAGCGGGTGAGGCCGGCCGTGTCGTGGATGTTGAGCTTCTGCATGAGATGCTCGCGATGTTTCTCGACGGTCTTGATGCCGATGCCGAGTTCCGACGCGGTTTGCTTGTTGGCCTTGCCTTCGGCTATGAGTTGGAGCACTTCGATCTCGCGCGAAGTCAGGCGGGCGTTGCGCGCTGGCGTTCCGGCCGGGTTGGAAGATTTGCGGTCGCGTTCGTGAAGACGTCTGGCAATCGAGGGGCAGAAATATATTTTGCCTTTTTGGACCTCCCGAATCGCCTCGCACACGACGTGGGAGGAGGTTTGTTTGAGGAGAAATCCCACCGCGCCGGAGTCGGTGGCGTCTTCGATATACGCGTCGTCGCTGTGCGCCGAGAGCATGAGCACCTTGGTGGCAGGAACGGCTTTGAGCACCTGGCGCGTGGCTTCCAAACCATTGAGCCGCGGCATGGCGATGTCCATCAGCACCACGGCGGGACGAAGTTTTTTGACCATGGCGACAGCCTGGCGGCCATCTTCCGCTTCGCCGACGATTTCAAGATCGTCTTCCAATTCCAGCATTTTGCGAAATCCTTCGCGCACGACCATGTGGTCTTCGGCCAGCAGAACAGTGATTCGTTTCATGGAGATTCAAGCTTTGTTTGCGCGACCGGCATTAGCGAAATTTTCGCTTCCCCCCCCCCCCGCGCGGGCTTTGTCGAGCGGGAGTTGCGCTTGAACGGCGGTGCCTTTGCCGGGTGAGGATTCGACCACGAGATTGCCGCCGACCATCTCCAATCGTTCCCTCATGCCGAGCAGTCCTAATCGTCCGTTCCCCTTTGAATGCAGTAAGCGTTCCACGTCAAAGGATTTTCCGTCGTCCTTGATTCTCATGCACACGCAGTGGTGCAGCTTCTGGATGCGCACCTCCACCCGGCTGGCCTGGGCATGGCGGGCCACGTTGGTGAGCGCTTCCTGCGCAACACGAAAGAGCACCGTCCGTTTGGCGGTGTCCAGTTGCTCCACCGCCGCGAAGGCCGTCAGACTGGCGCGCACCCCGGTGCGCGTGGTGAAGGTTTTCATGAACGCATGGAGCGCGGGAATCAGTCCCAGGTCGTCGAGCACCGTCGGGCGCAGTTCCCGGGCGAACCGATGCACGATGTCCACGGATTTTTCCACGAGCCGCTGGGTGCTGGTGATTTTTTTCTGGAGGCCCTTGTTGTTGAGCGTGGACTCGTTTTTCAAGGAAGCCAGCCGGACGTTGATGCCCGTCAGGGTCTGGGCGATTTGATCATGCAGTTCGCGGCTGATCATCTTGCGCTCTTCCTCCTGGACCGAGAGAAGCTGGCGGGACAGTTGCCGCAATTGTTCCTGCATTTGCCGCGATTGCGCCAGCAACGAGGCGTAGTGTTGCTCGCTCTTTCTCAGGGACTCCTCCACGGACTTGCGCTGAACAATTTCCCGTTGCAACTCCCGGTTGGAAACGGCCAGATCCGCGCTGCGCCGGTTCAACGTCTGGATCATCTCATTCAAATGGGCGTTGGCCTCCCGCGCCGTGCGATGCGTTTTCTCGATCGGGGTGATGGCCTCGGCAAAAAAAGTTCCCGCCCGCCGGACCATCCGATCCCGCGTGCCGGGGGAGTAGCCCGGCAACACCAGGGTAATCAGCGCCCGCTCGTGGTATCGGGCCAGATCCAACGTCTCCAACCCGAGAGCCATGGCCCGGCGACCCAGGCCGTGTGCCGGCCGCAAGCTCGCCCGTGGACCTTGCGTCAGGTGTTTCCGCAACGCCGCGACATATCGTTGCGACAGCCCGTTAAGTTTACGCGCCATGATAGGTCCTATTTTACGTCCGATGGTGAATACCGAATTCACGGGCGAAGCGCTTTATGCTCTTCACCGATTTATCCACCAACCGTTGCGTGCTGACAATCTCTTTTTTTAGGCCGTGAGCGTTGATCGCAGCCTCCTTTTTCAACGTCAACAGGCGGACATTGATGCCCAGCAACGTCTGCGCAATCTCATCATGCAGGTCGCGGCTGATCTGCTTTCGTTTTTCCTCCTGCGCCGACAGAATCTGGTGGGTCAGGCGCTGCAAATGTTTTTGCAGGCGATGTGATTCCTGCAGAAGTTTCCGCGAGTGTTCCCCGCTTTGCTTGAGCGCCCTCTGAACGCTTTTGCGTTGGACGATTCCACGGTGCAATGACCGGTGGGAGACGGCCAGGTCCGCCGTGCGCCGGCCCAGCGTCTTCTTCAGCCGGTTCAAGCGGACGTTGGCCTTGAGCGCGGCGCGATGTGTCCTCTCGATCGGGGTGATGGCCTCGGCAAAAAAGATCTGCGCCCGCGGGATGATCCCATCTCTGCTGCTGGAGGCTTCCAGGGTGGTGAGTGCCTCATCGTGCATCCTGGCCACGTCCAACGTTTCCAGATTGAGGGCCGCGGCCTCGCGTCCGAGCGCCAGCGCCGGCTGCAAGTCCGCCCGCGCACCTCGCTTCAGGTGCTTGCGCAAGGTCGCCTGGTATCGCTGCGACAGAGCCTTCAACTTCGGTTTCATTTCGTAATTCAAATTCAGCCGCACGCTCCGGGCTGCTTGATCCCGACAGCGAGCCGCCAGGACAACGCAACTATCAGACGCTTGCTTCAATTTGTATATGGGGTGAACACCCCATAGCGTCCGGACGGGATTTCGGCACTATGGGGGGTGGATGAACGTCTTGCTGCTATACCCGGAGTTCCCGGACACGTTCTGGAGTTTCAAGCACGCGTTGAAATTCATCCGGAAGAAAGCATCGCTGCCGCCCTTGGGCCTGCTCACCGTGGCCGCCATGCTGCCGAAGGAATGGGCGAAGCGCCTCGTGGATGTCAACGTGCGGAAGCTGCGCGAAAAGGATCTGGCCTGGGCGGACGTCGTGTTTATCAGCGGGATGATCGCCCAACAGGACTCGGCGCACGAACTGATCGCGCGTTGCCGTGCCGCGGGCAAGACGATCGTGGCGGGCGGGCCGCTGTTCACCTTGGGCCACGAACAGTTTCCCGAAGTTGACCATTTCGTGCTGAATGAGGCCGAGGTCACACTGCCGGAGTTTTTGCGCGACTTCGAGCGCGACGAGGCACGGCGCGTGTATGCGTCGTCGGAGTTCCCCGACATCCGCCGGACGCCGGCGCCGTTGTGGGAGCTGGCGGACTTGCGGCGTTACGCCTCGATGAGCGTGCAGTTCTCGCGCGGCTGTCCGTTCGACTGCGAGTTCTGCAACATCACCGCGATGTTCGGGCATCGGCCCCGCACCAAGACCACGGCACAAATGATCGCCGAGTTGGACGGCCTCCACCGCGCTGGCTGGCGCGGGGCGGTCTTTTTCGTGGACGACAATTTCATTGGCAACAAACACGCACTCAAAGCGGAGCTGCTGCCGGCGTTGATCCAGTGGCAGCAAGGCCGGCGCGGCACTCCGTTCTTCACAGAGGCGTCCATCAATCTGGCCGACGATGAGGAGTTGATGCGGTTGATGGTCGAAGCGGGATTCAACCAGGTGTTTGTCGGCATCGAGACCCCTGAGGCAGCGGGCCTGGCCGAGTGCAACAAGCGCCAGAACCAGAAGCGTGACCTGGTCGCCGACGTGAAGCGCATCCAGCGCGCGGGGTTGGAGGTGCAGGGCGGATTCATCGTTGGGTTCGACAGCGACACGCCGACAATTTTTGCGCGGCAGATTGAGTTCATCCAGCAAAGTGGCATCGTCACGGCGATGGTCGGCCTGCTGCAAGCGATCCCCGGCACGAAGCTTCACCGGCGGCTGGGGGTCGAAGGTCGGCTCATCGGCGAGAGCACCGGCAACAATCTGGATGGGACCACCAACTTCATTCCGCGGATGAATCGGGAGACGTTGCGCGAGGGTTATCGGAATCTGATGGGACACATTTATGCGCCGGGGCCATATTACCAGCGCATCCGCACATTCCTGCGCGAGTACACGCCACCGAAAGTCGTCAGCTCAACGAATTGGCGATCCATCATGGCGTTCCTCCATGCCAATGTTCGTCTCGGCATATTTGGCCGCGAACGTTTCCAATACTGGGGCTTGCTGATCTGGACCTTCTTCC
>JALOTT010000275.1 GCA_025457745.1 Verrucomicrobiota bacterium | reverse complement strand
CGGCAAAGCGCCGGGCAATGCCGAGGCCGCGCACGAAGCCTTCCGGTGTCTCGGCCGCGTGGTGGGCGACGCGATGGGCAACGCGCTGACGCTCATTGACGGTCTGGCCGTTGTGGGCGGCGGCGTCTCCGGCGCCTGGCCGCTGTTCCTGCCCGCGCTGGTGGAGGAGTTGAATAGCCCCTACACCGGTCCGAAAGGCAACCAGTATCGGCGCGTGGCATCCCCCGTCTTCAATCTCGAAGACGCCGCCCAACGCGAGGTCTTTCTCAAAGGCGATACTCGCGAAGTCACCGTGCCCGGCGGCTGCCGCAAGGTGAAATACGACGCGCTCCAACGTCTCGGCGTCGGGATGTCTCGCCTTGGCACTAGCGAGGCCGTGGCCATTGGGGGGTACGCCTATGCGCTGCGGAATTTGAGGAAAACGTGAGGGGTTTGCTGAACAGTCTGCCATCCATGCCGGCCAGCCGTTTCGCCGCGTTCCGGCTCTTGCTGGTCGTCTTGATCAGCGGAGGGTCAGCCCTGCCCACCCTCGGCGACTCCATCACTCCGACCGCGCGCGAGCCAGTGCAAATCATCTTCGATACGGACATGGGTAATGGGTCAGTCCCACAGATTGACATTGTTCCCCTATTTGGCCATTCTTCAGCGCATGGCGCGAAAGTTACGCATTGAGTATCCCGGCGCGATTTACCCCGTGAGATAGAGGACCATTCTCTCCGAACTGCCTCCCGCACGATTAGCCGTCACCGCGTTAGATTGCCTCGCTACGAATTATCTCACGGGGTGAACCACGTGATGAATCGCGGCGACTGGCGAGAAGACATCTTCCGTGGCGGTAAGGATCGGGAGGGTTTCCTCACCACGCTGGCCGAAAAGGGGTCAATGGTAATGACATATTCTTTCCCCGACAAATGATAACGCAGGCGCCATCCGCCGGCATCAGATTTCGGCGGGACAAGTCTGATTTCGGCGTGAGCAGCCATGCTCCGACTCGCCAAGCAAGTCGGCGAGACCGGTCGCGTTCCCTTTGAAAATCCCAACGGGATTTCATTAATCAGCCCAGCGGTTGCGAGGAACGAGCTACCTTGGGGTAACCGGCCAAAACATTTCCAACCCCAACGCGGGTTGTATCGCCGTTTCGCGCGCGGTGATTCAACCCGCGTTGGGGTTGATTCAATTTGCATTCGTTCACCCAGCGTAGCCCCGCCTGTGTCGTGGCAACGCTGGGCTGATTGATGAAATCCCGTTGGGATTTTCTCTGCCTCGCCGTCGCGTTGAACGCGGCTAAAAATCCTGAAAAAAACCTTGCCGTGCGGCTTCGGAGGCAGATACTTGGCATGAAATGAACACGGCGCAAAAGCAATTCTCCCTGAACTGCGGAGCGTCAAAAGCAAATTCCTACCAAATCGGCAGTTTCGGGCTGGAACATTTATGGTTTGCGCTGTCGGTGCCTGACGAACTGTCGGAAGAAATCCGGGTGCGCGAAAACCAGAAGTTGCGGGACAGCTACGCGAAGGCGCAGGAGGAAATCACATTCACGCTCCGTGCCGGGCTCGCCTCACTGGTGACGCACGCGATTTGAACGCGGAGCGTCAAAAGCAAATTCCTACCAAATCATCTATGAATCTGCTTGGTCCCTATGCTCTCCTCGCGATGGCGCCGCCGCCGGTCCAGCCGGGGCAGGCGCAGCCTCCATTGTGGGTGAACCTAGTGCCGCTGCCGCTGTTCGCAATCGTCGTGTCTATCATGCTGGTGACGACAGTGTTCTACTGCCTGTCGCTGCAGAAGGCACTGAACCGCTGCTCGCCGGAATGCCGGGCCATGAATCCCGGAATGGTCTGGCTGCTGTTGATCCCCCTATTCAACATCGTGTGGCAGTTCATCGTGGTGTTGAACATGGCCAAGTCGCTGGCCGCCGAATTCCGGAAACGCGGCATCGCCGAAGACCCCAATCCGGGCCAAACGCTCGGTCTCGTCATGTGCATTGCGAACCTCGTCTGCGGCCCGGTCGGCCTGATCTGCTGGATCATCTACTGGGTGAAGATCACCGGCTATTCCAGCATGATAGCCTCGGCGTCTCCGGTCACGGCGGTTTAAGCGAAGCAGGGCAGATCAGCGCAGCGTCCCAGCCTGGCCGAATGGATGAGACGGAGGAGAGACCCAGTTCGTCGCCGGGTCTCTGCATAAATGGGTCACCCATTAGCGTGAGCGGTTCTTGATATTGACAACTCATGAATGGGTCGCCCATCCCAAACTCATCTTCGGCCCGCCTGCAAAAAATGATAACGCCAAGCCGCCAAATCATAGCCGCAAGGAATCGCTCCAGTTTTCCCTGCGCCTTGTCACCTTGGCGACTTTGCGTTGAATTCCTCGCCACTGCGCTGGTAGGGCGCGTCACTCCGTGCGCGCCGTCTTTGGTCTGCGGACGCCCGGCGCGCAGCGGACTGACGCGCCCTACCATTTCCCAACGCCAGCGGCGCTAATTGCCTCACACCAAGCCCGCGACAAGCGTTCCCCCGTCGCCCCGTCGGAACGCGCGATGCAAATACAACAACGGCGCAGACCAAACCGATCCGCGCCGTTGTTCGTTCTCCGCTGCCAGCGTGTGAGCAGTTTTACACGTCGTAGTAGAGATGGAACTCGTAGGGATGCGGGCGCAGGCGCAGCGCGTCGTGCTCCTTGCGCTTGGTGCTGATCCACATGTCTAAGAAGTCCATTGTGAACACGTCGCCCTTGAGCAGAAACTCGTGATCCTTCTCCAGGCAGTTCAACGCTTCGTCCAGACTGCCGGCCACGTTCGGAACTTTCTTCAGTTCTTCGGGCGGGAGTTCGTAGATGTTTTTGTCGAGCGGTTCGCCCGGGTGAATTTTGTTCTGGATGCCATCCAGCCCCGCCATAAGCAACGCCGCGAACGCCAGATACGGATTGGCCGCCGGGTCGGGCGGGCGATATTCGAGGCGTTTGGCCTTGGGGTTCTCGCTGTAGGTCGGGATGCGGATGGCCGCCGAACGGTTGCGACTGCTGTAGGCGAGATTGACCGGCGCTTCGTAACCGGGCACGAGCCGTTTGTAGCTGTTCGTAGTCGGATTACAAATCGCGCAGAGCGCCTTGGCGTGCTTGAGCAAGCCGCCGGCGTAGTAGAGGGCCATTTTGCTGAGGCCGGCGTATTCGTTACCGGCAAAGAGCGGCTTGCCCTTTTTCCACAGCGATTGGTGCGTGTGCATGCCGCTGCCGTTGTCGCCGAAAAGCGGCTTGGGCATGAAGCAAGCGGTCTTGCCGTGTTTCTTGGCAACGTTCTTGACGACGTACTTGTAAATCATCATCCAGTCGGCAGCCGTGACGAGCGGGCTGAAGCGGTAGTCAATCTCCGCCTGACCGGCCGTGGCGACTTCGTGGTGCTGGCGCTCGATTTGAATGCCGAGTTCCTCCATCACGAGGGACATCTCGGTGCGAATGTCCTGTTGCGTGTCGGCGGGCGCGACCGGGAAATAGCCTTCCTTGTGGCGGATCTTGTAGCCGAGGTTGGGCATCTCGTCGCGTCCGGCGTTCCAAATGCCTTCCTCGCTGTCAATGGAATAGAACGTGCCGTTGGTCTTGGAATCGTACTGCACGTTGTCGAAGATGAAAAATTCCGCTTCGGGACCGATGAACGCCTGATCAGCGAGGCCGGTGCTGGTGAGATATTTTTCGGAGCGCTGGGCGATGCCGCGGGGGTCACGGGTGTAGGATTCCTTCGTGTCGGTTTCAGCCACCGTGCAGGTCACGGACAACGTGGGCACGGCGCAGAACGGATCAATGAACGCCGTGGCCGGATCCGGCATGGCCAGCATGTCCGACGCTTCAATGCTCTTCCAGCCGCGGATGCTCGAACCATCAAAGCCGAGTCCTTCGCTGAAGATTTCCTCGTTCAGTTCCCGGATGGGACAACTGAAATGCTGCCAGGTGCCGAAGGTGTCCACGAACTTGAAGTCTATCATCTTCGCGCCCGCCTTCTTGGCCAATTCAATCACGCTTTTGGGTGTGCTCATACTTTCTTGTTTTTGGTCTGGTCTTTTTATTGGTCGCTCAGACGCCGGATTCCCACCCGCGGCAGGGGCCGGCATTCAGAAATCAAATGCTTCCGGGGTTTGTGATAGCCATCTTTGTCGCGCGGGCCAAGTATTAATCGTCAGGAGTTATTAACAAAAAGGCGCGGCCTCATGGCCACGCCTGATTTGAACTTTGCAAGAATGGTTCCGACTATTTCTTGCCGACCTTCTTGGTCGGCACGGTGGCGATGGTTTGCAGGATGCGGCCCGCGATCTTGTAGGGGTCGCCCTGGGAATTCGGACGGCGGTCTTCCAAATAGCCGCGGTAGCCATTGGGAATGAAGGTTTGCGGCAGGCGGACAGAAGCGCCGCGATTGCCCACGCCGTAGTTGAATTTGTCAATGGACTGCGTCTCGTGCAGGCCGGTCAGGCGCAGATGATTGTCCGGGCCATACACGGCAATGTGCTCGTTCTTGTATTTGTCGAACGCCGCCATGAGGGCCTCGAAGTAATCCTTGCCGCCGACTTCGCGCATGTGTTCGGTGGAAAAGTTCGTGTGCATGCCGGAGCCGTTCCAATCCACGTCCTTGCCGAGCGGTTTGCAGTGCCAGTTCACGTCCACGCCGTATTTTTCGCAAAGGCGCATCATGAGGTAACGCGCGACCCACACTTGGTCGGCGGCGTTCTTGGAGCCCTTGCCGAAGATCTGGAATTCCCACTGGCCCTTGGCCACTTCGGAGTTGATGCCTTCGTGGTTGATGCCGGCGTCGAGGCACAGGTCGAGGTGCGTGTCCACAATCTCGCGGGCGATGCAGCCGATGTTTTTGTAGCCGACGCCGGTGTAGTATTCGCCCTGCGGAGGCGGGAAACCGCCGCCGGGCGGGAAGCCGAGCGGGGCGCCGTCCTTGTAGAGAAAATATTCCTGCTCGAAACCGAACCAGGCGCCGGGGTCATCAGGAATCGTGGCGCGGGCGTTGCTCGGGTGCGGAGTCTTCTTGTCGGGCATGAATACCTCGCACATGACGAGCGCGCCGTTCTTCTTGGTCGTGTCGGGATAGACGGCGACGGGCTTGAGCATGCAATCGGAGGTGCGGCCTTCGGCCTGGCGGGTCGAGCTGCCGTCGAAGTTCCACCAGGGAAGCTCTTCGAGTTTTGGAAACTTCGCAAATTCCTTGAGGGTGGTTTTGCCGCGGATGTTGGCGACGGGTTCGTAACCGTCGAGCCAGAGGTATTCTAGTTTATATTTTGCCATGTACGTTGGTGGATGTGAATTCAGTTATTGTTTGATCAAGCGGAGCCAGTGCTTCGTGCTTTTGCATTGGCGCGCGGGTTTTAGCAATGCCGATGCCATGCCGCAAGGATTTCTTTCCGACGATGCTGGTGAAATGCATTCCAGCCGCGCCAGTCAAGTGTTTCCTCAATTGCCACTCCTCGTGGGGATAAACTGACACAACCAAACCTGCTGTAATTTATTGAACAGGGTGTGCGAATCGCTGCAACTGGCGCTGTGGATTCGGGTTCATGCATCGCGGGACCAGGAATCAATCATCTGCGCGTTTTTCAACGCCACCGAAGCCTGCCTTTTCAATCCTGACCGGATACGCCATAGTCACTCCGGCAACGATTGGGTGCAGGCTGCCT
>JALOTT010000274.1 GCA_025457745.1 Verrucomicrobiota bacterium | reverse complement strand
CCAGCAGCCAGCGGTAGGCGTCGAAGGCTTCGCCGCTCCACAGGTCGTCGTGCTTGTATTTCTCCTGGACCTGGATCGCATCCCAGACGTACCCCAACTCACGCTGGGCTTCGGCCGCTCGCTCGGCGGCTTGCCCACCGCGCTGTTTGGCGCGCGCGATCGCCTGCTGCAGGGTGTAGACGTACCGCCCGTCGTCGATCCCTTCCCGGTACGCTTCCCACAACGTGACCGGGATCGGTTCGCCCTCGGGCGTCGAGCGGTTGAAGAAGTCCATCGAACTGCCGTCCAGATAGTTCCACGGATCGCCGCTGGACGATTGGTAGATCCAGGGAATCAAAGTGCGGAATCCGGAGCGCCAGAAGCCGAAGCCCCAGGTCATCCGCGCGCCGCGGACCGGCGTGTGATCGTTCTCGCCGCTGATGTGGTTGGGATAGCACCAGAATTCGACGTTCTTCTCGCGGCTCAGGCGGCGGATCGTGTCGTGGTCCCAGACGAACGGCTGGCAGCACCAGACGTCGACGTAGGGCCACATCGGGCCGAACTGCTCGTGCGTCGGATCGGCCGTGACATACGTCCTCACCCCCGGCACCTGTTTGATGGCCCGCAGCACGCCGACCATGAACTGCACCGAAGCTTCGCTGGTGCTGGGCTCGTCAATCGGGTAGTACAACAGCTCCGGCCAACGGTACTTCGGTTTCTCCCGCTCGACCGCCTCGACCATCTTCCGCACTTCGTCGAAGAACGACTCGGGCACGTCCGGACCGACCAGCCGCAGATGGCTGCCCGTGCCCCGCGGGTCGACTAACCGTCCGTACCAGTACGAGACGGGCAGGCTGATCAGCGCGATCCGTCGTTCCGTCTCTTCGCCGTTCATGGTCCAGTTGCCTTGCGTGTCCCGCTCCAACCCGCTGACGCTGGAGATGTGCGAGTTCATGCCGTGGGCGACCATATCCTGCCGTTCCCACTCGGCCTTGCGCTGGAAGTAGGCGTTGGCTTCCGGCGAGTTTCGTGGATCGACGCTGCTCAACGGATCGCGGTAATACATGCCGTAGATCAGATAAATGTAAGCGTGGCCCGGCGGTCCGAACATGACCTTGGTGCGCCCGGTCAATCCGCGCGACGAATGTGACGCCAGATCGTGCGGGCCGAGATACGCCTCCACCTCAACAATCCTGCCAATGCGCTCCACACCGCGCGACCGATGCACAAGATGTTTTCCGAGCAATTCACGTGCGGCGACAATCGTGTCCCGGTCGTAGAATGAGCGCGGCAGTTTTTGCATGACGGGATTATATCAGAAGCGTGAAAAAGAAAAGCCCACCGGAACGCCTGTCCTTGACTGAGGGCGAAAATTGGAATTCCATCATGGTCGTTGTGGCTTGGGAAAAGAATGGCGATTGCGTCGGCCAGCGTTTTCAGAAGCAGAGAGTCGCGTTGCTTCTGACGCTGGGAGTTGTCTCATGTTGACTTCACAACCAGATCGCGGCGCCACGCCTGGGCCCGCCGCCGATGCCACCAAAACGGCGACACGGATGCCAACCGCGCCGCGACCGCCCGGCTGCACCACAAGATCCTTGCTTGGCGTGGACTACTTTCACCTCAAGACCAGCGACGGCGGCGATCTTTACTTGACGCGTTTCGGGCTGCCGTTCTGGGAAAACCTGCTGCCGGAAAACTGGTATGCCCGCGAGTGGTTTGAATCCAAGCGCGAGCGGCTCGAAGGCACCAGCACGATTTACAAAGTGCCGACGCGCACGGTGAATGGCCGGACGTTGAATCTCGTGGCCAAGTGGTCGCGCGTGGGTGAAGTGGTGCCGCTCGACACGTTCACCTTCAACAAATTCATGAACGCAGAATTCAACAGCCCGTTCGAGGAATTCTCGTTGCTCATGGAATTGCGCCAGGGCGACGCCGGCCCGGCGGGCATTCGCATTCGCACGCAACGGCCGATGGCCATTTATGTGCCGAGCGAACGGATGCGGGACTGGCAGACGGGCCGCTCCGAGGACAAAATCCGCGCGAAGGTGGCGCGGCATCCGGGCGTGGAAATTGACATCCTGCGGCAATACGTCGTGCTCTTCGGCTGGGTCAAGGGACTGAACGCGGTCGAGACGGCTGAGCGCTTTGGGCTCGCGAATCGCGAACGCACCGAATTCCTGGCGCAAACGACCAGCCTCGTCACGCACGAGCTGGCGCAGAAAGGTTTCCGGGTCGTGGACATGAAACCCGAACACGTCATTTTGCGGCCGGGCGCGAGGAAATCCTTGCTGCGGGAGAAAACCGGGCAATTCGTTTACGCGCTCGTGGACTATGAACTGTTGGAGCGCACGCCCGAGCACGAGCAGGCGGTACGCACCGCCAACCGCCAGCTTTACCTCAAGCACATGGCCCGCCGGTTCGAGTTGAAGGCCGCCCAGCCGATGCCGCCGCATCTTCGCGCGACCAACGTGCTCGGCGTGGACTACGTCTTTGGCCGCGCGGAAAGCACGGGCGGTTTGTTGTGGGTGGTGGGAAGAGATCCGGATTTGTTCAACTATTTTCTGCCGGAACGCTGGCGGCGCACCCCCAAGAAACAGTTGTCGTCGCGCAACCAGATTTTCTACACGCGCACCAAGGACAACATCAACCTGGTCTGGAAAGTTTCGCGCCTGGGCGACCCGCCGTGGCTGACCAATCCCGAAGCCGACCCGAGGGCGGTGCAGGCGCATGGTTTCAACAGCCCGTTCGAGGAATTCTCCTTTGCGCTCGAACTCACCCGCAAAGGCGTGAAGACGGTTTATCCGCGCGCCATTTACATGACGGGCCGAGCGCGGCGAAACGCGCGCAAGCCGGCGGACGACCGCCGCTATGCTGCCTTGGCCGGGTTGCGCACTCCCGACGGGGAGGCTGCCGTCAGCCAAAGTTGCGACTATATCACGATTTGGGGCTTTTGGAACGGACCGGATGAATTGCTGGCCTCGCAAGACGGACAATTTTATCAAGCCTTCAACGCCAAACACGCCAACGCCCACGATATGATTTCGGATCAGTTGCTGAAGGAGTTGATGCAAGCGCGGGCGACCCAACTGGCACAATGTGGATTCGAGGACCTGAACCCAAAGCCGGATCACCTGCTGATCTCTTTCGATCCCGCCCAGAAACTGGTGCTGGACAGCACGGGTAAGCCAGAAGTGCGCCGGTGCAATTTCGAACTCCTCCGCCGGCTTCCGCCACAAAGTTGAGCCGAAACGCGGACCCGGCGCGCGGACATTCCTGTCCGCTGCGAGGTTCGACCGGGAGCCAGCGTGAAACTTGCCAAAGGCTGCTTTCCGTTCGGGGTTGCTGCGGACAGGAATGTCCGCGAGCCACCATTGAAACTTGCGTCTTGTCATTTATCCCGCATAAAGGAGGGCGACAATGAACTGGCTGGACCATCTCGCGAAATTTTGGCCTCACCTGGCCGCCGGCTTCAGCTTTCTCGCCGCGCTGCTGGCCTCGATCCACGCCGTGCTCAACAAGCGCGATTCGCGCGCGGCGGCGTTGTGGCTGGGCTTCATCTGGCTGCTGCCGGCCGTGGGACCGGTCCTCTACATTACCCTTGGCGTCAATCGCATCCGCCGCCACGCCCAATCGTTGCGCATTGGCCGCGGATCGCGTGATGGAATTCCCAAGCCGATTCCCGATGACATGGGCGAACCACATAGCCTCGAAGCGGAACACTTGCGGATGCTCGCGCACGTCGTGAATCGCGTGGCGGAGCGGCCTCTGATTGCGGGTAACCACATTCACGCTCTCGTCAACGGCGATGAAGCTTTTCCTGCGATGCTCGCCGCCATCGAAGCAGCCAGCACTTCGATTTCACTGGCAACCTACATCTTCGACAACGACCGCAGCGGGAATCAATTCGCCGAAGCGTTGGGCCGGGCCGTGGCGCGCGGTGTCCAGGTGCGCGTGCTTATTGACGATGCGGGCGCGCGTTATTCCTGGCCCTCGATCGTGGGCAAGTTGAAAAGGGCAGGGGTGACAGTCGCGCGATTTTTGCCGACGCTCGCGCCGTGGCGGCTCACCACCATGAACCTCCACAACCATCGGAAGCTTCTCGTGGCCGATGGCCGGATTGGGTTCACCGGCGGCATCAACCTACGCGTGGGCAACGTGCTGGCGGACCAACCGCGCAAGCCGGTTCAAGACCTGCACTTCAAAATTGCCGGCCCGGTCGTGACGCAATTGCAGGAAGCCTTCGCCAACGATTGGGAGTTCACCACCGACGAAGTCCTCGCAGGCGACGCGTGGTTTCCCAAGCCGGAGGAAAGGGGGAACGCCATTGCGCGGGTCATCACCGACGGGCCGGACGCGGATTACGACAAGGCGCGCTGGACGTTGCTTGGCGCGTTGTCCTGCGCGCAAACCTCGGTGCGGATTCTTACGCCGTATTTTTTGCCCGACCAGGCGCTCATCACGGCGCTGAACCTGGCCGCCCTGCGCGGCGTGCAGGTGGACATCATTTTGCCGGGCAAAAACAACCTGCCGTTCGTGCATTGGGCGTCGCGCGCGATGTGGTGGCAGGTGCTCGAACGCGGTTGCCGTCTCTGGCTCACCCCGCCGCCGTTCGACCACTCCAAACTGATGATCGTGGATAACCACTGGGTGTTCCTCGGCTCGGCCAACTGGGATCCGCGCAGTCTCCGGCTCAATTTCGAGTTGAATGTCGAATGTTACGGACGCGATTTCGCGGGTGAAATGGAAGCGGTGGTGCAAAGCAAACTGCGCGGGGCGAAGCTGGTCACGCTCGAAGAAGTGGATAGCCGCTCGCTGTCCGTGAAATTGCGCGACGGCGTGGCTCGGCTCTTCACGCCGTATTTGTAATCCCTGCGACGATTTCTGTCTGCGAACGGTATAAGGCTTTGCTGAGAGAATTTGTTCGTCAATACTCAAGCAGTCTTTTAGCTTCTGCACATGGCCGAGCGGGATATTCGGACTTACGAAGTCACTTTTTGCAGCCGCGTTTCAAAGTGGGCGGATTCCATTTTTGAAAACAACCCGGCTTTGTCTTTCAAGCGCACGGAAATTGAGGAGTCCAAAGGCATCAAGCGCAAGCGTTCCGATCTGCGTGTCTATGGAGCAAACAAAAAGCTGATTCTCGCCGGGGAAGTGAAGTTGCCGGGGACGGCGGAAGGCCGCAACCCATACAACTCCGCGCTGGTTGACGACTCCTATCAGAAAGCTTCCAACATGGGGGCGGAATTCTTCTTCACTTGGAATGTCAACAAGCTCGTTCTGTTCGACTCCAAGCTGTGGCACCTGCCAATTATGGAACGACGGGTCAAGGATTACGACCTTGGTCTTGATCTCGACAATCCCGACGACGTTTCCCGCGCGGAAGTCGAAAAGCGCATCCAAACATTTCTTGCCGATTTCTTTGCTGACTTGCAGGCCATCATGGAAGGCAAGCAACCGGATTGGGGAATGCCGCCTGACGAATTCTTCATCCGCGCCTTTGAAAGCCATATCTCCTGGCCGGTCAAACTCACGGCGGAATTCCTTTGGGCAAAATCCGCCGCCGAAAAACAATTCGATGCGCTTTTGCAGGAATGGATGGCTGGCGATCAGGGTTGGCAAGTCATCCGCAATGACCCGCAAGGGTGGCGGATGCTGATTGACCGCGCGGCGCGCACACTCTGTTACGTCTTCTCCAACCGTTTGCTATTTTACGAATCTGTCCGCCGCAAATTCGACGAGTTGAAAGAGCTTCAAGTTCCGAAGAAGGTCGGCTCGGCGGACGAACTTTACCTGCATTTTCAAAAGACGTTTCAAAAAGCCGTTGACGTCACGGGCGATTACAAAACGCTGTTTTACCCGGCGGAAAAAGATTGGGCCGGGCCGTTGATCTTTGGTCATGAACATTCGTTGGACGGCTGGCGTTCCGTGCTGGAAAATCTTCACCCGTTCAACTTCAAAGAGATTCGCACGGATATTTTGGGCGGCATCTTCAAGCGACTCATCGCGCCGGAAGAACGCCACAAATTCGGCCAGCACTACACCAACGAGGACCTCGTGGACGTGGTGAATACCTTTTGCATCCGCCATGCGGAAGCCAACATGCTCGACCCGGCGGGCGGTTCGGGCAGCTTCGTGGTGCGCGGCTACCACCGAAAGGCCTGGCTGAAACACAACGAGCGCCTCAAACACGCCAGCGTGTCCCATCAAGATTGGCTGCGGCAGATTTACGTCGTGGACATTTCTCTTTTCGCGGCTCATCTCTGCACGCTGAACCTCGCCGCCCGTGACATTCGCGACGAAGAAAACTATCCGCGTGTCCGGCGCGGCAATTTCTTTGAGCCCGAGCAGGCGAAAGACGCGTTCTTCGTTGTCTTTTGGCTGTGTTTTGACAAGCCATTCGCGGACCTGCTCGCGACGTTTGTCGGTCCGCTCCCGCTGTTCTTCGGTAGCGTATTTCGCCAATCCGCGGAGGGCGACGAATGTCGTCGAGAAGGGGCTATCCTCCGTCGGGGGCCGATTGCCGCTCGAC
>JALOTT010000273.1 GCA_025457745.1 Verrucomicrobiota bacterium | reverse complement strand
CCGGTAGTGAGCAGTGGGAAGAATTCTGGCGCACCCTCGACGCGGTCGGTGTCTGGAGTTGGGCATCCCACTATGACAATCCTGGTATATGCGATGGCACCCAATGGTCGCTCAAGTTGAGCCATGCTGGCCGCCACTTGCGCAGCGAGGGCAGCAACGCGTTCCCCGGTGCTCCCGGCCCGGATTATTCGCGGTCCTGCGCGTTCGCACAGTTTCTGGTGGCCCTGCGTAAATTGACTGGCTTCAGCGAACTCCAATGAAGACCAGGGAAGTTTTTGCAGTCCGGGCGCTGAATCGCAAGCCCGCCGGCACCTGCGCCGTCCTCACCGCCTACGGCTTCAACGCCAAGAAGGATTTGCTCGCCCAACTTCTCGCGCTGAATCAAGCAGTCGCCGCGAAGATCAAGAAAGGCGAACCCGTCATGCCTCCCGGCGTGCCCAAGAATTATCCCGATGCCAAGAAACTGGTGACGGAGGATTGTATCAAGCCGGCGTGAGCCATGCCCGCCATCTTGCATCTGAATCTGCATCGTGAATCTTTCGCACAGATTGCGGCGGGAAAGAGGCGGATCGAATTCCGCAATCGCACGCCTTTCTGGCATCGCCAGTTGGAAGGTCGCCAATACGACGCAATTCAGTTTCGCAACGGTGACGCATCCAAGTGCCGGAGATGCTCGTGGAGTTTAACGGTTTAGTAAGGTACGGCAAAGGCCGGGACGCCTATTACGGCATCCGCCTCGGTTGCATTCTGGATATCAAACGCTGGCACAGAATCTAGCAGTTTCGCCCCCGTCCCGTATTTGTCCTCTCCAAGTTGATCAGTCCCGTCTGAACAGGGCCTCGGATTACGGTAGGGTTACACCCCATAGCACGGCGACAGCCCATGACGTAGCGTGTTGCTTGCAATTATACGAAAACCAAACTTAGAACCACAATTATGAAACATAAAACATGGCTCCTCACCGTCCTTTCCGTCGCCGCTTTCACCGGCGGCTGCGATAAACCGGCAACCACTTCTGAACAACTCGACAAGGTCAAGGAAAAGACCGCCGAAGTCGCGCAGGACATGAAGGATTATACCTACGCGCAAAAAGCTGAGTTCACCGCAAAAATGCAGGGCCAACTGGCCGAGATTGACAAGGACCTGGACCTGCTCGCCGCCAAGATCGAAAAATCCAGCGACGCGATCAAAGCCGAAGCCCAGCCCAAACTTCAGGCGTTGCGCGATCAAAGAGTCCAGTTGAACAAGCAACTGGACGAGGTCAAGAACGCCACCGAGTCCACCTGGGACAGCGTCAAAGCGACCTCCAAGAAGGCCTATAACGAATTGAAGGACGGGTTCAACCAGGCGCGCCAATGGGTGAGCGACAAGATCGCCCCGTAAGGTGAGAAAGGAGATTTTATGAACAGAACGAAATGCTCAAGAATTGGATTCGTGTTCGGCGCTGCACTTTTGGGAGCGCTGACCGGATGCGTCGGCTACGTGGACGGGCCGCGTCATACGAGAGGATATGCCCCGCCCCCACCGGATTACGTGGAGCGTGAAGTCGTGGTATTGCAGGACGACTACGTGTATTACCCCCGTTACCAGGTCTATTACAGCAGCAACCGGCGCCACTACATGTATCAGGACGGTCGCTCGTGGGTATCGCGACCGGCGCCGCCGCGCGTTTCGGTTGACGTGCTGTTTGCCTCGCCGTCGGTAAGACTCGATTTCCACGACCACCCGTCTATTCATCACGCGACGGTGGTGAAGCAGTACCCGAAAAAATGGAAAGGGAACAATGACAATGGAAGAGGAAACGACCGGGGAGACCGCAGGTAAATGATGAACGGAATATCAATGCTCGCTGGTTTGAGGAGATAGACATCACGTTATGAAAGCTTCCGCGATTTTTTCGAACAGCAGGGGATCCGGCCTGCCCGCGCGCAACGCGGCCAAAGGTTGTGTGGCCGCGGTGCTGGCCGTTCTCATCAGCATCACTTGGAACCTGGCCATGGGCCAGGCGCAACCGCCCGACCAAAATGTGGCCGGGGCACAAGTGCTCACCCGCGGACCGGTGCATGAGGCCTTCGCCGGGATGGTCACTTTTAATCCCGAACCGGGTGTCGTGGTGACCAAAGCCCCACCCGACGTCATCGAAGAAATGCCGCCGGAGGAGAGGCTGGCGGGAGACAACGTCGCTTGGATCCCCGGCTACTGGGGCTGGGATGACGAACGGAGCGACTTCCTGTGGGTCAGCGGCACCTGGCGCGCGCTGCCACCGGGCCGCCAATGGATGGCCGGCTATTGGGGGCAAACCCCGCAAGGCTACCAGTGGACTTCCGGGTATTGGGCGGACGCCACCGCCAAGGAAACGATCTATCTGCCCCCGCCGCCCGCGACCGTGGAAGTGGGTCCCAATATCGCTGCGCCTTCCATGGACTACGGTTGGTCGCCGGGTTGCTGGTTCTGGTATCAGGGGCGCTACGCGTGGCGTCCGGGATATTGGGCGCTGGGCCGGGCGGATTGGGATTGGATGCCTGCTCATTATGTTTGGACTCCGCGCGGATATATTTTCGTCGGCGGCTACTGGGATTACCCGGTGGCACGGCGCGGCGTTCTCTTTGCGCCGATTTATTTTGAAGCCGGTGCGTATTCACGGCGAGGCTATTTCTACTCGCCAACAATCGTGATTGATCTGGGCGTGTTCAGCGACCATCTCTTCTTGCGGCCACGCTACCACCACTACTACTTCGGAGACTACTATGCCGCGAGCTACTACCAAGGCGGGTTCTACGCCTCGTTTTCGTTCCAATCCGGTCGCCATGGTTACGACCCGATTTATTCCCATCAACGCTGGGAGCATCGGCAGGACCGGGAATGGGAGCATCGCGTGGAAACGTCATACCAGTATCGCCGCGACCACGAAGCCGCCCGGCCACCGCGCACTTGGGTCGCCCAGAGAAACATCAATCCGGACACGGCGGAGTCCAGACAGAACCGCGTGATGGTGGCCACGCCCATCAGCCAACTGGCCAAACGAAAAGACAGTCCCATGCGATTCCAGCCGGTGGCCAAAGCAGAAAGGCAGCAGATCGCCCAGCGGGGCCAGGAGGTTCAGAAATCCCGCGAGCAGCGGCGGACGCTGGAGGCCAAGGCTGTGGACACGACCACCCGCAAACCGGGCGCGGCATTCGAGCCGGCCAAAGTGAAACTTCCCAAATCCCCGATTGTGGCCAGGTCGGCCAATCAGTTGGGAAAGAATCAGGCGCCGCCCAAGGTGCAGCAGTCACCCAGACCAGATCCCAAGTTCCAGCCCAAATCCGAACCAGCCGGTCGCCAGCCAGCCGTGGACCGAAGCAATCCTCAAGCGCAACCGCGCAAGGTTGAGTCAGAGAAGCAGCCCACGTCAGGGCGAAGCGAGGCGGCGCCCCGCGAAAAGCAGGTTCAACCAGAGGCGCAACCGCGCGTGAAGCAATCTGGAGCGAAGGCCCAGGAACAATTGCAGCGAAGCGCCCAAGATGCGGACAAAGCAACTCAGTTGGAATCGCAACAGCTTGCGAAGGAGGCGACGGCGAAAGCCCAGAAGGAATCACAACGGAACGCGCAAGCGTTGGAACAGAAGGCGCAACCGGAATCCGAACGACGTGCAAACGATGCGGTAGCAAGAACCCCGGAAGTTTCGCAACGTAACGCCCGGGGATCGGAAACGAAAGCACCGCCGGAAGCACAACCGCGCGCAAAAGACCCGGCATTGAAAGCGCAAGCAGCATCCCTGCCGAACGCCAGAGGATCGGGTCAACCGGCGCAGCGGATGTCGGAACAGCGCGGCAAGGCGAGGGCGTACCCAGGCGAAAAAGGCGCAACGCAACTCTTGAGAGACGACCCCCAGAAGCAAGGAAAAGAGAAGTCGTCGTCATCAGAGAAACAGTCTGGGCCATGACAACACCGACTCTTTATGGTTATGCCGCGAAGAACTCTCCTTTTAATGATCGGGTTGGTGCTGGGCAGCGCTTCAATGGCCCCGGCACAAATTGATCCTTATCCGCGCAGCCTGCTTCAATTCGGCTATGACCAGTCCCTGTCTGGCCAGGGACCCCAATCGCTCTACGCTTACTATTACTACAACAACCCCGAGTTCCTGCGTACCAACGCGGCGCTTCGTCTGGCCGTGGCCCCGGTCTATCTCGACGGTGAGATTGGATTCCGCCAACTTCTTCCCCACACCGATGTCGGCATTGGCATCAACGGCGGCGGCTATGGCGAAAATTATTACGAAGTGCGCCGAGGCCACTACTTTAAGAGCGAGAGTTTCGACGGTCACGGGGGCGGCGCTTCGCTTAACCTCTACCACCTGATCAACCCCGCTCGCCTCATCCCGCTCAACGTCGTGGTTCAGGGCGGGGCCCATTATTCGACGTATTCCGCAACGGACAAAACCGATGATCAATTCACACTTCCCGAGAACCGCGTTAGCACCTTCGCGCGCGCGGGCCTGCGTTTCGCGGGCAAGGAGCCGATGCTTTACCCCGATCTGGCGATGGAAGTGTCCATCTGGTTCGAGCGCCAGTGGCGGTTGGACGATGGCACTTACGGTTTCGCCGGTGACCCGCGACGGGTCCAGCCCACGACGGATCTCTACTGGCTCTATGCCGGTTTGAGCTACGCGTGGACCAATACCGGAAACCAATTCACGTTTGGGCTGACGGCGGGCGGATCCGACGATGCGGATCGTTTCAGCGCCTACCGGCTGGGCGGGGTCTTGCCGCTGTCCGCCGAGTTTCCGTTGACGCTGCCCGGATATTACTACCAGGAAATTTCCGCCCGCCGGTTCGTGCACTTCAGCGCGGCTTACGTCGCACCGCTGTCCGCCGATCATCGCTGGCAGCTTCGTCTGGGGGCCGCCAGTGCGTATGTTGATTATCTGCCCGGATTCGAGCAACCCGGCCACTGGCACACGGGTGTGGGCCCTAGTCTTTCCTTTACCTCACGGAGCGAGGTGTGGCGGGTGATTCTGCGTTACGGCTACGGGTTCAACGCGCTGCGCGACGGCCACGAGGGTGCGCACAGTGTGGGGGTGCTGTATCAATACAACTTCGAGCAACGGAAACTTCGGCATGCAAAAGCCAAACGCACTGTCAACGGCGGTTGAGCCTTTCGACTCCCCAGCCGGGACGCTCAAGGTGCCGGCTGAAGATGCGCCCGGAAATGAACCACCGCCCGTTGAATCGAGCGCCGGCGCGGCGACAAAAACGACACCCGTGCAAATCGTTTTGATTGTGCTCGGCACGATTGCCTTTCTTTACTTCGCCCGTCCCGTGATCTTGCCGGTCTTCCTGGCTTGTGTGGCGGGAATGGCCCTGAAACCGCTCATCCGTTGGTCGTCCTGCTGCCACATTCCGCCGGCGCTCTCCGCCGCCGTCGTGCTTTGCCTCCTGGTGGCCGCCGTCGGGATTGGTTTCTTCCAACTGGGCCGCCCGGCGTTGACGTGGATGAACGAAGCGCCGCAACACATGACCGACTTGCGGCAACGGGTTCTGAACATTTTTCCGCGTCTCGCCAATGCCCACCAGGAGGGTGCCGGTCCAGTTAAGGATGGAACTGGTGCCACGGCTGTCCTTGACCTCCACCGTGGGCGCCTTCTTTTGTTCCTCTTTTTTTTTTCCTCCTCCGTCGCGCCCAGGTTGTTCACC
>JALOTT010000566.1 GCA_025457745.1 Verrucomicrobiota bacterium | reverse complement strand
CATTTCACAGGCCCTGGCTCAACTTCCTCCCACTCCCACATCGCCCGACACCGATAATCATCAATGTTTGCTGGGGTTTTAAGCGGGACAGGAGTGGTTTGAGGTATGGACTTCGCCAATCAAGGACTGCCTATTTCTTCGCCTTGGCCGCTGGCGGGCCGGGTTTGTCTGCGTTCGCCGGCACGGCATAGTTCACTGCTTTCACTTGGGCGTCAAACTCGGCGCTCAGTTTTGCCGTCGCGGCGGGATCGGCGGCAAGGTTTTTCAACTCGTAAGGATCCACCGCGAGGTCGAACACTTCGGTCCATTCGGCGTGGCCGGGGTATTTCACGAGCTTCGCGCTGGTCGTGCGGACGCCCACGAGGGTGGGAGTGTCGCCGCCGCCGTGCTCGTAGAAATATTCAGCTAGGAACGACTGCCGCCAAGGCGCGGGCTTCTGGCCGGCAGCAAGCGCTTTCCAACTCACGCCCTGCATCTCACGCGGCGCAGGGACGGCCGCCAGATCGAGGAAGGTCGGGGCGAGGTCTAGGTTGAGCACCATTTCGTCCACGACCTTGCCCTTGCCGAAGAGGCGCGGGTAACGCACGAGCAGCGGGATGCGGAGCGATTCCTCGTAGATGGAGCGTTTGTCGCCGAGGCCATGCTCACCGAGGTAATAGCCGTTGTCGCTGGAGTACACCACCACGGTGTCCTCGGCGAGGCCGAGTTCGTCGAGCGCGTCCAGCAACCGGCCGAGGTTCTCGTCGGCACCGGTGACGTGGCGGAGGTAATCAAGGTGCGCGGAGTTGGCGGCGAGGGGGTGCGGACGATTGCCGCCTTCCGGCGGCGGCCCGTGAAAGATGGCCCGCGCGCCAAGATTCGGCGTCGGACGGCTCGTCTCGCCAGCGTAGAGGTTGCGCAGGCGTTCGGGGAGATTCGCCCCGCCGCGCGGACCGTGCGGGCTTTTGAAACCAAGCACCAGCGAGAATGGCCGGGCGCGCTTCTGCTTCATCCACGCGATCGCGTAGTCCGTGCTGACGTCATCAACCCAGCCCTTCGTGGGCGTGGCGACGCCGTTGATTTCGAAAGAGCAATCCTGATAACGACCATGGGCAATGAAACTTGCCGAGTAATCGAAGCCGGGACGCTGACCGCGCTGATTGCCCATGTGCCACTTGCCGATGTAGGCGGTCGTGTAACCGGCGGCGCGGAGCAGCGTGGCGTGCGTGACCGAGTTGGTGGGGAACTCCGTGTGATTGTTGATGACGCCGTTGAGGTGGTTGTAGCGCCCGGTGAGGAACGCCGCGCGGCTCGGGGAGCAGAGCGAGAGGGTGACGAAGGCATTGCGAAAGCGCACGCCTTCGGCGGCGAGGCGGTCCATATTGGGCGACTTGAACCACGGGAAACGCGCCCGCGGTCGTCGGTGTAGATGAAGAGGAAGTTGGGTTTGCGTTCGGCGGCGTGCAGCGGCGCGGCGCAGGCGAGCGCGGCGAGCAGCCACGCGGCGGCGCGGCAGAAGAGAGTCAGTCTGGAACCATTCATGCTATTTTTTGAAAAGTTTCGTCATCACCCGGCCAATTGACTCCCCGCTGAGGTGCGGCGAAGAAAATTCGCAGAGGTTTCATGTGATGCGGTGTTGGACTTCGATCATCAGGGTTTGGTCGGGTATCCATGGTAGAGATAGAGTGCGCCGTAGGTCCAATTCGGTTTCGGCATGCCTGGGAAATTCACCCGGTCCATCATCAGCGCGATGTAGGGCGCGGGGTAACCTTCCGGCAGCGGAATGACATTGGGCCAGATCCGGTTGCCGTTCTGATCATTCCACGGCGGCAGTTCCACCTTCAGTTCGCCGGCAGGCTCAAGATTGGGATAGGTCCGGATGTAAATCTTCCGGTCCGCGCTGCCGAAGAGCGCAAAGCGTTTGTTGCCGAACTTCTGGAGCATCGTGCCGGTGCTGTCCATTTCCACCGGACCGGCGAGCCGCGTGAATCCGCGATCCCAATGATCGCTCTCCCACATCCCGGCGCGAAACTTCTTGCCGTGCTCACACAGCAGGAGGCGCCACTTGCCCGCCTGCTTGTCATAAACGCCGTGCGGATCTTCGTGGGCGCCGTTTAGGCCGATGGGGTGGGCTTTCATGATGGAGAATCCCTTGCGCGGATCCCTGACGGAACTGATTGCCAGAATTGCTTTCTCCTCGGTTCTTCCCGCTCCGCCCAGAGCGCTGAAGCCCGTGGTCCAACCTCGCCACTCTCCGGACTTGGAGTCGCGAAAGAGGTGGGAGGCTAAATCGTTGCGGAGCAGACCGTCGTCCATGTCGAAGACGACGATCCCCTCGAAACGGAGGTCGAACACCGAGGGGTTGAGTGAAAAGACTCCCTGCAGGGGGTGGGGCAAGGCGCGTCCCCGCACCGTCATCGTGAACCAGAGGCGGCCCTCGCCGAGCAGGGGCGCGCCTTCCTCGTCGGTGATCGCCCTGATGTCGGCCTGGCCGGAACCGGGCGCGAGACAGGATGAAGCTCCTGTCAGCAGCACTTGCGCGCCAGCCTTCAGATCCGCCCGGATTGCGAAATCCATTTGTTGAATTCTCTTGCGCTCCCTCAGATCGAAATGCTTGGAGAAATCGGAACAACCGATTAAATCCGATCTGCCGTCAGACTCGATGAATATATTCACCCCCACCGCCGACATTTGGGCGCGGAGCGTCAGATCTTTCATGGCCGTGCCCGCCGGGACCGGCCACTTCTCCTCGGTGACCTGCTTGCCCCCCACCAGAACATTCCAGGTGAGCGACTCCGGTTTCCCAGCTTTGAACTGCAAGCCGGCGGTCAGGGAGTCGCCGTTGGTTGAATGGAGAAATGTTATGCCGACCGCTCCCTCGCCTTGGGCATTTTTAATCACCAGATCATACGTGGCAAAGGGGTTGAAGCCGCCGACCCAGCGCAGCGAGGCGCCGTCGGCTTGCGGTGACGAACCCGCAAGACCGCCATTCTTGAAATCCCATTTGACTCCGGAG
>JALOTT010000272.1 GCA_025457745.1 Verrucomicrobiota bacterium | reverse complement strand
GTTGTCGCTGTCGCAGCAGGAGACGTCCACTGTCTGGTACTTTGCGCTGACGGAACGCTGGCATCATGGGGAAACAACAACAATGGTGAATTAGGTAACAATTCGACAACATCCATAAGTAATGTTCCCGTAGGTGTTTATCAGTCTGCTGTATTTGCGAATAAAACAGTAATCGAAGTGACCACAGGTAACCGATTCAGCATTGCTCAATGCTCGGACGGAACCCTGGCATCATGGGGACAAAACTACGAAGGCCAATTGGGTAACAACAGCAGTACAAACGCATCGGCCGCGGTCGCGGTCGAATCGTCTGTTTTAGCCACTGGCGAAAGATTCATGGTCGGGGCGCCTGGAATTGCCGCAGGATACAACCATGCCATGGCACTTGTAGCCGCACCCCCGTGGCCGAAAGCAGAAACCGTCAGCGCTACGTCCCTGACAAGCAACAGTGCCACGCTCAACGGCACGGTGAACGCCAGATCCAACAACAGCACCGTAACCTTTGAATACGGCCTCACCACAGCCTACGGCAGCACGGTCACAGCTACCCAATCTCCTGTAACTGGCAATATGGACACCGCAGTGAGCGCGAACATCACCGGCTTGGTGGCGGGGACCACCTACAATTACCGGGTGAAAGCCGTGAACGCGCTGGGCACGACGTATGGGGCGAACGCCACCTTCGTCGCGGCGAGCAACAATGCCAACTTGTCCGGGCTCACGCTGAGCACCGGTTCGTTTACGCCGAGTTTCAATGCAAACACCACGGAATATGTGGCCAGCGTTTCCAACACCACGCTGACCACGACCATTCGCCCGACTCTGGCGGACACGACAGCTTCGGTTCGAGTGAATGGCATTGTCGTCAGCTCCGGAACCCACAGCGGAGCAATTGACCTCGCAGTGGGACCGAATGTCATTACCGTCGAAGTCACGGCGCAGGATGCGACCACGGTGAAGACCTACAACGTAACGGTCACGCGATTGAGTGCGAATGCGGATCTGGCGTCGTTGATTCCAAGCGCCGGGACACTCGCTCCCGCATTCGCCGCCGCCACGACTTCCTACACCTCTGGCGTGCCCTATTCCATCACCAGCCTCACCCTCACACCCACGGTGGCGGATTCCACCGCAACTGTGAGAGTGAACGGAACTCTTGTGACCTCGGGTTCCGCAAGCAATCCGATCACCCTCAACGTCGGGACAAACACTTTCACCATTTTGGTGACCGCGCAAAATGCTGCCACCAAGACCTACACGCTGTTCGTTACCCGGCAGGCACTGGTCACCACTTACGATTCCGCTATGGATGTTCCGGTGACGGTTAACGGGCTCACCGCCACCGGGAACACGGCTACAGTCGCATTGAATTTCGCTCCGCTTCCCGGAACCAACCTCACGCTCGTCAACAACACCGGCCTCGCGCCCATCGTCGGCAGTTTCAGCAATCTCACCCACGGTCAAACGCTGAACCTGAGCTACGGCGGCGTGAACTATCAGTTCGTCGCCAACTACTATGGCGGCACCGGCAACGACCTGGTCCTGCAATGGGCGAACACCCGCTTGCTTGCCTGGGGGACAAACGGCAGCGGCCAGTTGGGCAACAATGCCATCACCGACAGCCCGATTCCGACAGCGGTGAATTCCACAGGCGTTCTTGCCGGAAAATCCATCACTTCGGTTGCGGTTGGTAGCAATCACAGCATCGCCCTCAGTTCTGACGGCAGAATCGCCGCATGGGGCTACAATGGCTTCGGGCAACTTGGCGTCGGCACCGCTGTGGACAGCCTTGTGCCGGTGAACGTGACGACCACCGGCGTCCTTTCCGGCAAGACCGTGATCGCCATCGCCGCCGGACAATTTCACAACCTCGCGCTCTGCACGGACGGCACCTTGGCGGCTTGGGGATACAATTTCTACGGCCAGCTCGGCAACGGACTCACCTCGAACAGTTCTACCCCGGTAGCGGTAAGCAAGACCGGGGTGCTCACCGGGAAGACAATCATCGCCATCGCTGCCGGGACCTATCACAGCTTCGCGCTGTGTTCGGACGGCACTCTTGCCGCATGGGGCTATAATGGCAATGGCGAGTTGGGCAATGGCGGCACCGGTTTCAGTCCGCTGCCCGTCGCCGTCGATACCACAGGCGTTCTGGCAGGGAAAACCATCGCGGCCGTATTCGCCGGATCGTTCCACAACTTCGCGCTCTGCACGGATGGCACGCTGGCGGGCTGGGGTTACAACGGCTACTGGCAACTTGGCGACAATTCAGTCAACTCGCGCAGCGTCCCAGTCCTCGTGAATGTCTCGGGAGTTCTTTCCGGTAAAACCATCACCGCCGCCAGCGCCGGATACTATCACAGCCTGGCCCTCTGCGCCGATGGCACCGTGGCCGCGTGGGGATACAATGGCAATGGCGAGTTGGGAGACGGCAGCAACAACCCGAGCCTGATTCCAGTGGCAGTCAATGCCGGCGGGGTTCTCGTCGGAAAAACGGTCGCAAGCCTGTCCTCGGGAGCCGTGCACAACATCGCCAGTTGCACGGACGGAACACTCGTTTCATGGGGTTACAATGGCGATGGCGAGTTGGGTTCCGGAGTGTCCGGTTCGAGCAATGTGCCGGTGACGGTGAACTCGTCCGCCCTGCTCACCGGGGAGTTTTTCGCAGGTGGCTGGAGCGGATCCACGGGCTTGCACGCGTTGTCCATCGTCACGTCTCCTCCGCCGCCGATTGTGACCACCTTGGCGGCCTCCTCGATCACGGCGACCAGCGCGGTTTTGAATGGCACCGTCAACGCGAATGGCAGTTCCACCGTACCCTCATTTGATTATGGTCTGACCATCAACTATGGAACGACCATTGCAGGCACACCCGGTCAATTTTCAGGAACAAGCATCATTCCAGTGAGCGCAACGATCAGCGGCCTCAGTCCGGGCACGACCTATCATTATCGGATCAACGGCACCAGCTCCGGCGGCACGATCCGCAGTGCGAACGTGATTTTCACCACCTCCGGGTTCAATGCCAACCTGTCCAATCTGGTACTCAGTTCCAGCACGCTTAACCCGGTTTTCTCCAGCACCACGACCGGCTACACAGCCAGCGTTCCCAGCACGACCACCACGATTTCCGTGACGCCAACCGTGGCCACTCCGACTTCCACGGTAAGAGTCAACGGAGCATCGGTGGTTTCCGGTTCAGCCAGCACGCCGATCTTCCTCCTTCCAGGAAATAACACGATCACCGTGACCGTCACCGCGCAGGATGCCGTCACCACCAAGACCTATACGATTTCGGTCAATCGGCTCTCGCCGTCTCCGGAAATCGGTGTCACCCAGTCCGCGGTCGCGATCAGCGATGGGGGCAGCAAGGACTTCGGCCCGGCAACCGCGATGCGCCCGGCGATCCTCACGTTTGTGATCAGGAATACAGGCAACTCAGACCTCACCGGACTGGGAATTACCATTGATGGGCCTGACGCCGCGCAATTCAGCCTCTCAAGTCTGCCGACCGCACCGGTGTCCGGGCCATCGGGTTCCACTACATTCACCGTGGCATTCACTCCGGCGGGCGTGGGCACAAGGGCAGCCGCTTTGCACATTGTCAGCAACGATGCGGATGAAAACCCTTACGACATCGCTCTGTCGGGAACCGGGCTTTCGTCCACGCTGGATACCGACGGCGATGGTCTCAATGACGCCGCGGAGTTCCAGATGGAAGCGCTTGGATTCGACTGGCAAGTCAGCCAACCCGCCATGGTGGACGTCTATTTCGCGAATGCCGAGACGGGCGGGCTTGGCAGCGGCCATGGGCTACATGTCGATGCTCCAAAGTTGACCAAGAATCCGGCCACCGGCTTGTTCAAACTGCAAATCGGCATCCAAAAATCCACAGATCTGTTGCATTTCACGCCATTTCCCATGACCACACCCCAGACGACGATCTCCGGTGACGGCAAGTTGGAGTTTGAATTTGCATCTCCCGACAATGCGGCGTTTTACCGGCTATTGGCCGAGTGAGTCATTCCTTCATGTGATAAACGGAATGCGCACATTATCGAAGCAGGCGCATGGATGATTTGCCGGGTCTGGTGCGTCAGTTTTCCCCGGCTTCCTCCGGCCCGGCGGCGGGGATGAAAGCGGGCAGGGGTTTGACGAGGTTGGTGGGCAGCGGGAAGACGCGTTCGAAGATCTGGGGCGCGATTTCCTGGGATTGGCCGTAGGCGTCGCGGATCATTTCGAGTTTGGCGTCGAGGTTGTCGATGTAGTGAAGGGCGAAGGCCTCGGGCGTGCGCGGCAGGACGGGCGAGCCGAACTGGTGCTCGCCATGATGGCTGCCGATCAGGTGGAGCAGGTGCAGGCGCACGTCCTCGTCCGCCGGGCTGAGCGCCTGCGATGCGGCGGCCTCCGGGGATTCCGCCATGTCGCGCCAGAGTTTGTTGGCGAGTTCGATGCCCAGCGGAATGTGGCCCATCATCTCGCCGTGCAGGCTCAGGATCTGGTTGAAGCCGTGCTCGGGATAACAGTTTTCCCACAGCTTGCCGCAATCATGGAACAACACACCTGTTAGAAGAAGGTCGCGGTTGAGTTCCGGATAAACACCGCACAGCGCATCGGCCGAGCGCATCATCTGGGCGACGTGTTCGACGAGCCCGCCGCGCCGGGCGTGGTGGTTGCGTTTGGCGGCGGCGCTGCGCCGGAAACGGTCGCCGAAATGCTGGTGAAAACGTTGACTCAACGCGTGCAATCGCGGATCGGCGATGGATTCGCAGAGACGCAGGATTTCCTCGTAGTCGCGGTCCTGTTTCTCACGCAGCACCGGATCGCCGGCGAAAAAGACATCGAGCGCGGTTTGGTCGGGTTGGTGGAACTCCGGGTCCTTGCACTCCATGCCGAAGGACCCCTGGGTCCACTTGCCATCCACGCGCAGCACGCCGCCGACGGGTTGGGATTCGGCAAGCTGATAGACCGGCGAGTCCGACCAGATCTTGAGCGTGAAATGGCCGGTGGCGTCGGCGAGTGAGAGTTCGAGATAGGGTTTGCCGTTCTTGGTGGTGCGCGTGCTGCGGGACTGGAGCTGGGCGTGCACGGCGGCGAGCAGCGGCTTCTCCCCGGTTTGTTCCTTGAGCGCGGCGATGGTGAGGGGACTCATGCGCGCAGCATGGGAAGTTCGCGCCGCGCTGTCATGGAGAAACACCGGGCATGCAGAGCTGATGCGTCAAAAAAATAGGAAATACCGCAAAGCCGCAGAGGTCGCAAAGGGTCGCAGAGAAAAATCCTAAAGATATTGGATATGGCAGAATGGTTTTCCGCACGTTTCAAAGACTCGCACGCCAGGCTTGTTTGGGCATCTTTGCGTTACCTTGGCGACCTCTGCGGCTTTGCGGTAAAAATTCAGATGGGGGGCGGTCTTGGACGGATCTCACCCCTGCAAACTGCGCAGCGCACCGCGGACGAGCGCCTCGACGCTGGCGGCTGGGTCCGCCTCCAGCACCGCGCGCACCGCCTTGCGGGCATCCACTTGTTTGTAGCCCAAGGCAATGAGCGCTGCCAGGTGTCGGCCACGCCGACCTTGTCCTTGAGCTCGAGCACGATGCGCTCAGCGGTTTTTTTCCCGAGTCCCTTGATGCGGGAAAGCTCGGCGGTGTTGCCGGAGACCACGCAGCTTTTGAAACGCGAGACGGGCATGCCGCTGAGCACCGCCATCGCGATCGCCGGGCCGATGCCGCTCACGCGGTCGATCAGCATGAGGAAGACATCGCGCTCCTCTTCGGTGGCGAAACCATAGAGCGTGTGCGCGGTTTCGCGGATGTGAAGGTGCGTGCGGAGATCCACCTCCAGACCTTCCGCGGCATGCAGGCGGTCGAAGGTGGAGAGCGGAACGATCACCTCATAACCGACGCCCGAAACATCCACCACCAGGCGGTTGGGATAGGCCTCGAGCACCTTGCCGCGCAGTCTTGCAATCATCGTGCGGCGAGCTTGGCGGTCGGGATCACGGCGTCAATCCCGATCCGCCTCGCCACACACACACCGCATCACGCGGCGGTCACCTGGATCCGGCGCGGTTGTGCTTCCTTGGCCTTCGGCAGATCGATGTCGAGCACGCCGTCCTTGAGGCGGGCCTTGACCGCGGAGTCGTCGAGATCGCGGCTGAGGCCGAAGGAGCGTTCGTAAACGCCGGTCTGGTATTCGCCCGAGAGCGTTTCACAGCCTTCCTTGCCCTGGCCCATCTGGGTGCCGCGCACGGTGAGCACGCGGTTTTCGAGGGTGATCTCCACGTCCTCGTCGGCCACTCCGGGCATGTCACAGCGGATCAGCACTCCGGCGGGAGTTTCATAGATGTCCGCGGCGGGCATGAACACCGGACGATTGTCATCGCGCCGCGTGGTGTCGGCGGGAGTTTGGGTGGTGATGTCATTTGTCGCATTCATGGCATGATGAATTATGGGTTAACCGGCGATGACCGGGATGGTTTTCGGTTTGGTCTGCTCCGCGCGGGGCAGGGTGATGGCGAGCACGCCCTTGTCATATTTGGCGGCGATCCTGTCCTCCTCCACCTGGTAGGGCAGCGTGAAGGTGCGGACAAACGATCCGCTGGCGCGCTCCTTGCGGTGGCACACGATGTTCTCGCCCTCGGGGGCGGAGTCCTTGACGGTGCCGCGGATGGTGAGCTGGCCCTTGGTCAGGCTGATCTCCAGATCAACCACTTCGTTGGCATCGCTCATCACATTGACGAGCGGGTAGCGGACGCTGCGTTCAAAGCCCGGCCCGCCGTCCAGCAGCCGGTTGATCTGCCGCTGGAATTCCCTGACTCCAGCGAAGGGTTCCCATGGATTGATGTTCACTGTGGCTAGGTTCATGATGTGGTTTGGTTTGGTTTTCCGATGCGGCTCCAGTCGCGGAGCGCGACATGCAAAACCTTTTCAGCATGACCGGTGCCACATCACTTGGCACGCATTTCAAGTATTGAAAATCAATCACCTGCATGAAATCCCATCGCCTAAAACCAGCGCCGGATTGTGACAATTTTTCGCGTGAGAATGTGTCATCTTTTCGCAATGCAGCGACAAATTGGCGTGGCATCCGCAAACCTCACGCTCCGCCC
>JALOTT010000565.1 GCA_025457745.1 Verrucomicrobiota bacterium | reverse complement strand
GGGACGGCACCCCGAATTACGACAAGCTCATCGCAACCGTCAGGGAGGCGATGAAGGTCGGGAGCATCAAGGGCATTCTCTGGCACCAGGGTGAGACTGATTGCCGGGACGCCGGGTATGTTGAGAAGCTGAAATCCCTCGCGAACGATGTCCGCACCGACATCGGCGATCAGGACGTTCCGTTCATTGCCGGAGAACTCGGACGCTTCGTCACCTGGACCTCCAATTTCAACGCGCTGATACCCAAAGCGAGGACCGCCATCCCGAACTGTTCGGTGGCAAGCGCCGAGCAACTCATGGATCTCGGCGACAAGACCCACTTCTCCGGCTTCTCCTGCGAAGTTCTCGGCTGCAGATACTTGATGGAATATCTGATGATGAAGGAGCCGCAACTGGCCGCGGAGTTCAAGCCGGCCCTCGATGATCTTACGGCCAGGATGATTGCGAGGGACGCGGCCTGGGTGACGCTTCTGAATCCCTCGATGACGGACGGCGAAACCAGGCCCTTGGGCTGGGATCGGAAATCCGTGGTGGCCGGCAATATTGAGGCGATCCGCGACACCAACACTTTTGCCTCGGCTCCCGCCTCCCTCCGGGTGGAATCAGTCAACGGCCCCGTGACCGGATTTGTTTCCACTTCCCTGAAAGACGTCCGGGGCAGGAATCTTAAGATTAGCTGCAAGATCAGGAACGACGGCTTCACGAATTGCAGCCTGAACCTCAACGGAATGGACGGCTCTTGGAAACCGGTTCTCAACCAGAACGTCATCGAGGCGAAGGACGCGAAGGCGTGGACGACCTTTACAGCCGAATTCGTTGTTCCGGCCCACGTGATGAACACCAAGCTCGGCTTCGCCGTCAGCGGCGAAGGGAAGGCCTGGCTCGACGACATCGTCATCGAGAAGAGCGAAGTGCTCCAGAAGCCGAAAGCAGTTCAAAGCCTTTCGCCCGGCACAAACGCCGCTCCAACCGGACCGGTCATTCCCGCCGCCGATACGCGTTTCCGCTATGACGGCCGGTTCGATTTCGCCGACCCCAACGCGCCCAGCGTGGTTTGGCAGGCGAGCCGGATCGCCCTGGATTTCACCGGCGACACGTTGCACCTGCGGTTCGGCGAGGCCAAAGGCCAGAACTTCTTCAACGCCCAGGTGGACGGCTCAAACATGGTCGTCGAGATTCCCGATGGGGCGCCGACCACAACGGCAACCTTGTCCGGCCTCGGCAATGGGCCCCATCAACTGGCCTTGTTCAAGCGCAGTGAAGCTATCGCCGGCACGGTGCGTTTTCTTGGAGTCGAACTGGCGTCGGGCGCGCAGGCGCAGGCACCCCGGCCGCCGGCCTACAAACTCAAGATGCAATTCATCGGCGACTCGATCACGGTCGGGGCGTGCAATGAAGACGGGGTCGCCGACCAGTGGACCAATCGCCTGTCGCATAATGCGGCATTTAGTTATGCAGCGTTGACCGCCGCCGCCTTTGCCGCCGACCATCACAACATAGCCGTGAGCGGGATGGGATCTTCGTGAACCTGGGCGAGAACGACGATGCGTATACCAGAGCACACGGACTGTCATTTCCCACGAACTACACCAGCGGTTACGTTGCGCTGATCCGCACCATTCGCAAAGCCTGGCCCGAGGCCCGCATCGTTCTTTTGCGTGGCGGCATGTATGGCGGCGCGCAAAGCGAGCCGCTGCGTGGAGCGTGGGAATCCGCAGTCGCGCAACTTGAAGCCGATGACAGGGGGATCAGTCATTTTGTTTTCAAACATTGGACCCAAACCCATCCGCGCGCAGCCGACGACCGGATCATGGCCGACGAATTGATTGCGTGGCTGCAGTTGCAGCCATTCATGCAGCCTTACCTTTGACGGCGCCAGCCGGAAGGAAAACCAGAGCCCATGCCCAGCCTGCCGCCAACCAAACCGACCAGCCCCGCATTCTGCGGGTGGTCTGCGACAATGGGAACATGCGCAGGCGCGGCTGGAAAGGACCGCGAGGATTCGATGGCCGCACGGTTTCTGACAAATCCGCGACGGCTTCCCTCACCACATGAAACAAGAATTCCACTGAAGCAGCTCTCCCGGCATCCCGGCAAAGATCGAACCATGAATCCCGGGCGGGTATTGGCTGCCGCGATTCTGCCGTCCCTCCTCCTCGCTTTATGCGGTTGTCGGACGACCGCCCGGACGGACGCGGTGGCCAGCCTCTGCAGCAAATCCGTGGTGGTGCCGAACCTCACCTATCTCAAAACAGACGGGATTGATTTGCAGCTTGATGTCTATGTGCCGGCCAAGGAATTGGGTGGCGCGCCCTGGGTGAAATTCTCCGAGGAGCGCAAACCGGTCTTGCTCTACATCCACGGCGGCGGCTGGACCGACTTAAGCCGGGCCTACCGGAATCTGAATTTCCTTCCCTACGTGGATAAAGGCTGGGCAGTCGTGAACATTGATTACCGTCTGTTGAAGCAAGCCTCGTTTCCCGCCTGCATCGCCGACTGCCGGCACGCGCTGAATTGGATCTACGCGAACGCTGACGGCTTCAAGTTCGACACCTCAAGGATTGTGGTTTCGGGAGAATCCGCCGGCGGACACCTGGCGCTGATGACTGGCTTTGTGACCAACAATGCGGCCTTTGCCATGCCCAACCACCCCATCAACCGCGAACTCAAAGTGGCAGCCGTGATAAATTGGTTTGGCATCAGCGATGTTGACCGGCTCATGGCGCACTGGAACTCGGCCAGCTTCGTCACCAATTTGGTGGGTGACATTTCAAAAAAGGAAGAGATCTATCGGACCTCCTCG
>JALOTT010000271.1 GCA_025457745.1 Verrucomicrobiota bacterium | reverse complement strand
CGAATCCCGTGCTGCGCTGCGTGGACCTCGCGGCCATCGCCAAACTCGGCCGTAAACGCGGTCTATTGACCACCGTGGACAACACCTTCGCCACGCCGATCAACCAGAACCCGATCCTGCTCGGGTTTGACGTCGTGATTCACAGCGCGACAAAATACCTGAATGGCCACAGCGACGTGAACGCGGGTGTGGTGGTTTCGTCCGCGGCGATCATCCGGCGGCTGGCCGAGTGCGCCACCCTTTATGGCGGCATGTTGGACGCCCACGCCTGTTACCAGCTTGAACGCGGTTTGAAGACGCTCGCGCTGCGGGTGCGCCAGCACAACGAGAATGCCGGACAGCTCGCGCGTTTTCTCCAGACGCACACCGCCGTGGCCCGCGTCAATTATCCCGGCCTGCCCGAACATCCCGACCACGCCATTGCGGCCCGGCAGATGCGCGGCTTCGGCGGCATGCTCTCGTTCGAACTGCGCGACCCAGCGCAGGTGGATCGCCTGTTGGGCCGGTTGCGCGTGGTGATGCCCGCGTTGAGTCTGGGCGGGGTGGAAAGCCTGGTGTGCGTCCCCAGCCGCACGTCGCACCGGTTGATGACGCCGGACGAGCGCCGGCGCGCGGGCATCAGCGACGGGCTCGTGCGCGTTTCGGTCGGCATCGAGGATGTCGAGGATCTGCTGGAGGATTTCGCGCAGGCGATTGGATCTTAGAAAACATGAGAGCAGACAGAGGCCACAACGGTGGTTCAACCTGTCTGCTCGCATGTTTTCAAACCGTCCCGGATTTCAAGCAGGCCTTTGACTCACGTCAACGCACCTTCCAACGGAGCGAGGTAGAAACGACCGCATGATGCCGCCCCTCAAGAAATTCAAGCGACTGGATGTGCGCGAAATGCTGCGTCAGGGCATCGAGCCGTGTTCGCCGATTTTTGCCCGCATTGATGCGCTGAAGGCGGACGAAGGCTTGATCATCGTCGCGCCGTTCCTGCCATCGCCGTTGATTGAGCGGCTCGGCAGCCAGGGATTTGCCTCGAAAGTAGAGCGTGGCACGGGCACGGACTGGCTGGTTTACTTCTGGCGGGAAGCGGCCTGACGCGCTTCGTGTGGACGCCGTGCTGTTTTAGGAGTTGATCCAACTGGTTGCCGTCGTCCGTTCAGTCGGCAACGGTGAGTCAAACATCGCTGCCCAAGAAGAGGCTGGTTGGCTACTCTTTGTCCAAGCTGCGGTTGGCACACGACTGCGCGCTTTACGAAAATTATGAAGACCGATTCGATTCGCAACTCACTTCGCAAATCGGCCAAGTGGCTCCTCCTCGCTGCCATTGTCGTTGTGGTCGTCTACCGCGCGAAGTTCGCGCCCGTGCCGGTGGAGGCGTTTGAAGTCAAACCGGGTGTCGTGGTCGGCGAAGTCATGGGCACGGGCACGCTCGAAGCGCGCGTCAAAACAACAATCAGCCCGCGCATCCAAGAAAGACTGGCCGAGGTGCTGGTGGATCAAGGGGACACCGTCCACGCGGGACAGTTGCTCGCGCGACTCGATGACGGTGAACTCAAGCGGCAGGTTGAAGTTGCCGAAGCCTCGCTCGCCGCCGCCAAAGCCACCGCCGAGCGGGTGCGCGTGGATGAAGCCCGCGCCCGGGCCGTCGAACAGCAGGCCCAACAGGACCACAAGCGCGTCTCTGAATTGCTCGCCACAAAAGTGAGCTCCACCGCCGAAATGGACAAGGCGGTCGAGCAACTGCGCGTCGCCGAAGCGGATTTGCAGCGCGCCCGCGCGGCCACGGTGGAAGCTGGTCAACAGGTCATCACCGCCGAACGCAATCTGGATTACCAACGCGAGCGGCTGGCATTCTCCGAGCTTCGCAGTCCCTACGATGGACTGATCACGAAGCGCGAACGTGATCCCGGCGGAGTTGTTGTGCCGGGCAGCTCCATGCTCCAACTGATTTCCACGAACGAATTGTGGGTTTCCGCGTGGGTGGACGAAACCGCGTCCGCCAGACTGGCGCTTGGGCAAAAGGCGCGTGTGGTGTTTCGCTCGGAAGCGGAAAGAAATTATATCGGCGAGGTCGCCCGACTTGGGCGCGAAACCGATCCCGAAACGCGGGAGTTTCTGGTGGACGTTCGTGTGCGCGAACTGCCACCAAACTGGACCATCGGCCAACGCGCCGAGGTGTTCATCGAAACAGGGCGCAAATCAGACGCGCTGGCCGTCCCGCAAACGTGTTTGCAATGGCGCGATGGCCAACCAGCTGTGCTGGTTGCCGAACACGGCAAAGCTTCGTGGCGGGAAGTGACCCTTGGGTTGCGTGGTCGCGATTCGGTGGAGGTTGTGCAGGGCCTGGTTGCCGGCGAAAGAGTTTTGCTGCCCAGAAGCCCACAACAACCGCCGCTCAAGCCCGGTCAACGCATCAAAGCCAAATGAACCTTGCGGCCAAGGACATCCGCCACAACTTCGGCCGGTTTGCGCTAACGACCGTCGGCATCGGATTGCTGCTGATGATCGTGATGGGCATGGGCGGAATCTACCGCGGGTTGATCCGTGAAGCGACCTTGCTCGTGGACCGTATCGGTGCAGACCTTTGGGTGGTGCAAGGCGATACGCGTGGACCGTTCGCCGAAATTTCCCGTGTGCCGGCGAACCTCGAAGATCGCGCCCGCGCCGTGCCGGGCGTGGCAAGCGCACGACGCTTTGTGTCACACACCATCCAGCGCGAACATCGCGGAAAACCGCTCCGCATCGTGGTGCAAGGCCTCTCGTGGCCGGAGGATCGCGGCGACTGGATTCCGCTCGTCGCCGGTCGCGCGCTGCATCAAGCGCACTACGAAATGATCGCCGACCGTTCGCTGAAGCTGGAACTCGGCGAGAAAGTCCAGCTCGGCAAGGACGTTTATGAAGTTGTCGGCCTCACGAGCGGCATGGTCGGCTCGGGTGGCGATGGCCTGGGTTTTTTCACCGCCCGCGACGCGCAATCCATCCAGTTTGATCTGCCGGGTGAAGCCCTGCGCCTGGAGCGGCAGTCGCGCCGCGCTCGCGTTGCGAACGTGGACTTGGGGCAAACCCAGCCGCTTCTGCTCGAACGCGCCGTGGGTTCAGCCCGGGGAATTCCCGCACTCGCCCCGGCTCAAGTCAGTGCCGTGATGTTGACCGTTCAGCCCGGCGCGGATGCGGCCCAAGTCGCGGCAACCATCGAAATGTGGCCGGATGTGACGGTGTATTCCAAGCAGCAACAGGTGGACTTGCTGCTCTCCGGCATGGTGGACAAGGCGCGACGGCAACTCGGCCTGTTCCGCGTGCTGCTCATCATCATCTCGACGATCATCCTGGCGCTGATCATCTACACGCTCACGCTCGACAAGATTCACGACATCGCGATGCTCAAGCTCATGGGCGCGCGCAACCGCGTCATCGCGAGTTTGATTCTCCAGCAGGCGCTGCTCATCGGCGCACTTGGTTACGCCCTGGCCTATTGGCTGGGCACGTTCGCCTTCCCGAAATTCCCGCGTCTGGTGGTGATTGAGACACCGGACCTGATCCAGCTTGCCGTAATCGTGTTTGGCATTTCCGTGCTGGCGAGCATGATTGGCATCGCCAAAGCCATGCGGGTCGAACCGAACAAGGTGCTGTCATGACCGCAAACGCCAACCATCCGCCGGCCGTAGAGGCCATCGGGCTGACGAAAATATACGGCTCGGGCAATACCGAAGTGGTGGCGATGAAAGACGTTTCCGTCAAACTATCGCGCGGCGAAGTGGTGGCACTGCTCGGCCCGAGCGGCGCGGGTAAATCCACTTTTCTCACCGCCGTCGGATTGATCAATCCGCCCACGTCGGGCCGCATCGTCATCGGCGGCGAGGCGGTGATGGAAGGGGAACGTGCGTTGGTGGACCTGCGCGCCTTCCGCCGGCAACATCTCGGCTTTGTATTCCAAAAGGCCAACCTCATTCCCTTTCTTAACGCGGTCGAAAATGTGGCGGTGGCGATGGAAATCAACGATGTTGCCCCGCGCGCGGCCCGGCAGCGGGCGATGGAACTGCTTGACTATCTCGGCGTGGCTGAACGCGCGAACAATCTGCCCGATGCGCTTTCCGGCGGGCAGCAGCAGCGCGTGGCGGTCGCTCGCGCGCTGGCGAACCAACCCAGCCTGATCCTCGCGGATGAACCCACCGCCGCACTCGACAGCCATCGTGGGCGGCAGGTGATGGAGTTGTTCCGGAAAGTCGCCCATGAACGCGGCTCGGCGGTAATTGTCGTCACGCACGACCACCGTTCGTTGGATGTATTTGACCGCACCTATGAGATGGAGGATGGGAAATTGCGGGCCTCACTTCATGATGGTCATGCTGTTTGAATAACGTGATTCATTTGCCGGTTCATTTGCGAGCCGATACGGCGGATGTGACTGGAGTGGCTGGTTTACTTTTGGCGGGAACTTGGTTGAATGTCAGCCGCATGACTGCGCGGCTGACTGAACTCAAAACCATTGCCCTGGTCAACACTCTGCGGGGTTGCCAGCTATTCACTGGCCTCCCGTCGGTGGACATGGAGCGCATTGCGGCAGTGGCCGCGGTGAAATCGCTTGATAAGGGCGAATACTTGTTTCACGAAGGCGATGTCGCCTTGGGATTCTACGTCGTCCAAACAGGCGCAATCAACGTCCACCGCGTGAGTGCCGCGGGCAAGGAGCAGATCATCCACGTATTCAGGCCGGGAGAATCATTCGCCGAGGTCGCGCTGGCGTCGGAGCGCGGTTATCCCGCTGATGCGCGGGCGCTCGAAGACTCGCAGGTGTTGCTGGTGCAGAAGGCGGGCATTATCGCGTTGCTCAAGCAGCAACCGGAACTGGCCCTGCGCATGCTCGGCTCGATGAGCAGTCACCTGCGCGTGCTCGTCGGGCAACTGGAAGACCTTACGATGAGGGACGTGGAAACGCGCCTGGCGAACTGGCTCGTCAAGCGCTGCCCGAAACGCGATGACGGGCGGCCGGTCGTGATCAAGCTCCCCATGACAAAACGCGTGCTGGCGGCAGAACTCGGCACGGTGAGTGAGACGTTTTCCCGCACGCTTGCCAAGTTTCGGGATTTGAAACTGGTATCGGTCAAGGGCGACACGATCACCGTGTTATCCCCCGCGAAACTGGACGCGCTGCTCCGCCGCAATCTCGGCGAGTGAACCAGCTTCGCAGGGGATGAATTGCCCATCGCAGACGGTGCGGCAATGGCAAAGTTCAGTGGTGACCGCAACTGCCCGGGGCGAAGCTGCGCGGATCAACCACCTGACGGAGCTTGGTGATCTTCACGCGGAATTCCTCCGGGCCTTTCACAAGATGCTCCCAAGTGAACGCGCCGGGCCATTCCGCCGAGAACTGGTAGAACAACGGCACGGGGTCGTGGTCGTTCAGCAGGATGAAATGGTCACCGACCGCCAATTCCAGCCAGTTGCGGATGATGAGGCCATGCTTGACGGAACAAGGAATCGGGCGGACATCCATCACTTTATCCGGGCCGATGAGGTTGTTGGTTTCGATTGTGTTACTCATGTTTGTTTTTTCTTGGTTTGATTTACGGTCAAAATCTCGCGCCGGTCATCGCCCGACCGGCTTCGGTCATCATGGCCGGATGCCACGGCGGGTCGAAGGTGAGTTCCACTTGCGCATCCGTCACCGGTTCGAGCGCAAGCAAAGCGTTCTGCACCCCGGCGGCAATGCTCTCGCTCATCGGGCAGCCGGGCG
>JALOTT010000270.1 GCA_025457745.1 Verrucomicrobiota bacterium | reverse complement strand
GCCTGAAGATGCTTCGCCACGGCGAGGGCGTTTTCACAATGCCGCTCGACCCGCAACGGCAGCGTCTCGATGCCTTGGAGGAAAAACCACGAATTGTCCGGTGCGATGCACGCACCCAGATTGCGCAATGGCACCGTCCTCATGCGCAGGATGAACGCCAGCGGCTTGAGCGGTTCGGGCAGATCAACGCCCCAGCGCAGGCCGTGATAGGAATCATCCGGCGTCGAGTAAAGCGGATGCCTGCCGGCGGCCCAATTGAAGCGACCGCCGTCCACCACCACGCCGCCAATGCCGATGCCGTGTCCGCCAAACCACTTGGTCAGCGAATGGACCACGATGTCCGCCCCGTGCGCCAGCGGTTGGGTGAGATACGGGGTGGAGAACGTCGAATCCACGATGAGCGGCACGCCGTGCTGGCGCGCGATCTTCGACACTGCATCAAGGTCGGTGACTTCGAGCGCGGGATTGGACACCGTCTCGCAGAACAACGCGCGGGTGTTGGCATCAATCGCCTTCGCGAAATTCTCCGGGTCGTTCGAGTCCACGAACTTCACCGTGAGGCCGAACTTGGGCAGGATGTCGTTGAACTGCGTGTAAGTGCCCCCGTAAAGATTGCGGGCGCTGACGATATTGTCGCCGGCCTGGGCGAGATTGATGACGGAGTAAAAAACGCCGGCCGTGCCGGATGCCACGCCGAGACCGCCCATCTCCGGCGCGCCTTCGAGCAACGCGACGCGCTTCTCCAGCACGTCGGTGGTGGGATTCATCAGGCGGGTATAGATGTTGCCCAACTCGCGCAACGCGAAAAGATTCGCCGCGTGTTCGGTGTTGCGGAACACGAAGGAACTGGTGCGGTAAACCGGCACCGCGCGCGAAAGCGTCACCGGATCCGGCTGCGTGCCGCCGTGCAGACAAAGCGTTTCAAATTTCATGGTTGCGAAAGTTACCAACGGGACAAATTCATGGCGAATCAATTCCGGCGGGCGGAACACATGCTTCCGCCCCGCCTGCGCGCTTTGAGTCCGTTCGATGGTGAAAAAGGCATCGTGAATATGTCTTACAAATTTTTTCCCCTTGCGTTTCCATCCATGCCAGACTTTCCGCCCATTTCGGCTTGGACTATGAGTTATGCCGAAACGCAACGGAATCCTCGCCGCGGAAAGAAATCTTCAACCACGGATGAACACCGAAGGACCCGGATGGAATCGCCGCAAAGGAACGCAGAGAACACAAAGCCAGCGGGTCGGGCGGTGAAAACCCTGTGAATAAATCTAACAAATAACTTTTTGACTTACTTTCGTTGCTGTGTAGGATTGTCGCATGACTGTCGCAACAAAAGCTGAATCGGTTTACTTTTCGATCAAAGGCCAGGTGGTCATTCCCAGGCGCTTGCGGAGGGAATTTGAGATTGAGGAAGGCACGCGCGCCTACGTCCAGTCCACGCCGGAAGGCATTCTCATCAAGCCGGTCACCACGAAATTCATCCGCAGCCTGCGCGGGTCGCTCAAGGGCAAGGGCGTGATGAAGGCCATGATGGAAGATCGCAAGGCGGAACGGGAACTGTGATATGCCCACAAAGAAGCACAAAAGTTGCAAAACAATTCAACCACGGATGACACAGATGGTCACGGATGCTTCTCCCTCTCCGGCTCGGTGCGCTGCACTGGTAGGGCGCGTCAGTCCCCGGCGCGCCGCCCTCAGAGCCTCGTGCCCCGGCGCGCACGGAGTGACGCGCCCTACCTTCGTGCGTCGAATTCTGACTTAAACTGATATGGCAACCAAAGTTTTGGATAGCTGGGCGCTCATTGCGTTCTTCGAGGACGAACCGGCGGCGGAAGCGGTGGAAAAACTGCTCGCGCAGGCGGCGGCGGACAAGCACAAGCTCCTGTTGAGCGTCGTGAACTGGGGCGAGATTTATTACAACACCATGCGCGAAGTCTCGCAGGAAGCCGCCGAACAAAAGGCGCAGGAAATCGCGACGCTGCCGATAGACATCGTGGGCGTGGGTGACGACCTCACAATCGCGCGACAGGCCGCCATCTTCAAAGCCACGCACAAAATGTCCTACGCTGATTGCTTCGCCGCCGCGCTGGCGAAGGTCAAAAACTCCGAACTCCTCACCGGCGACCCGGAGTTCAAGGCGCTGGAAAAGGAAATCAAAATCAACTGGTTGCCGGCAAAGTAAGACCGCGCACCCCGCCTGTCTCCACTTCTTCATTCTTCATTCCTCCTTCCGCCTTCCTTACCAACCTGGCTGATCGTCCATAGACCTTTCCCACGTTTTGGCATGGACTATCAGTCATGCCGAAACGCAACGGAATCCTCGCCGCGGAAAGAAATCTTCAACCACGGATGAACACCGATGGACCCGGATGAAATCGCCGCAAAAGAACTCAAGGAGCGCAAAACCACCGTGTTCCAGTTTGGAACATTGTAGCCGATAGCCCACAGACGAACGGGCATCATTGGGCGCATGATTCGCCTAATGCCGGTTCGTGATAAAATCCTTTTGGCTTTCGGTCGCAATGTCGCACGCATCCGAACCGAAAAGGAATTTTCCCAAGACAAACTCGCCGAGAAGGCAGATCTCGACCGCACTTACCTGAGCGGCATCGAGCGCGGTGTCCGCAATCCTGGAATCAAGGTCGTCATCCGCATCGCCCGCGCGCTGGGCGTCACGGTGGACCAACTCTGCAAAGGAGTGGATTCGTGAAACGCCGGAGCGACAGAACCGCTGCCTTGCGCGAAAAGTCGCCGCCGTATCGTGTGACTTGCGAGAATTCTCCCTCTCCTGGGGGAGAGGGCCGGGGTGAGGGTGAGCGTTCCACCAAACATCAACTCACTTGCCTTGATCTTTTCTCCGGCTGCGGCGGTTTCAGCTTGGGCATGGAGCGCGCCGGCTTCCGCGTTCTCGCCGCGATTGATTTCAACGAGGAAGCAATCCAGACGTTCAAGGCCAACTTCGCGAAAGACCCACTCGCGCTTTGCAAAGACCTCACCAAGTTTCCTCCGGACAAGCTCGCTGCGAAACTTGGCGTCAATGATGTGGACGTCATCGTTGGCGGGCCGCCGTGTCAGGGTTTCAGCACCGTACGACAGGTGGACGCCGCCAATCACGGTTCACGCGTGAAGCGTGACAAGCGCCGTTATCTCTATCGCGTTTTCCTCGATTACGTGGCGGCGTTTCGCCCGCGCGTGTTCGTGATGGAAAATGTGATGGGCATCCAGAGCGCGGCCAAGGGCAAGTTCTTTACGCTCGTGCAGGCTGATGCCCGCAAACTCGGCTACCGGGTTCACGCGCAAGTCGAGGAGGCTTGGAAACTTGGCGTGCCGCAGAAACGCCGTCGTCAGCTTGTGATTGGCGTGCGGAATGATTTGCCCGGCTATTTTTCCAGCGAGTTGAAGCCATCTTCGCGCGCGTTTGGTTCGCCAACATTGTGGGACGCCATCGGCGACCTGCCGCCGCTCGCCGCCGGTGAAGGCGTCGAGGAACGCGATTATGATTTTGACCGGCGCAAACATTTTCTGGCCACGCGAAACGAAACTGCGAAGCACTACCTCAACACCGTCCTCGAAATTGCCGACGCCGCGAAACTGACCGCCCACCGCGCCCGCCCGCACAACGACCGCGACCTGCGCGACTTCGCCCGGATTCACGAAGGCGAAACCGCCGACGCTACGATTGCGCGCGGCGAGAAGATGGAATTTCCCTACGACCGCACCGTGTTTCTTGACCGTTACACCCGCCAGCACCGTGAGCGCCTTTGCTCCACCATCGTTGCGCATCTCGCCAAGGACGGATTGATGTTTATCCATCCGACGCAGAACCGCTCGCTCACACCCCGCGAAGCGGCGCGCGTGCAAACGTTTCCCGACTGGTTTCAGTTTCCCGTCGCCCGAACGCACCAGTTCCGAATTATCGGCAACGCTGTGCCCCCGCTAGTGGCCGAGGCCGTTGGCTGTGAGGTTAAAGAATTCCTGGATGAAAGTAGGAGACCAGGTTACGAGGCTCAAATTCCACGCGGAACAAGTCAAAGTCTCCTCACGTCGTCTCCTACGCGCAAAGAAGCGGCCAGCGACTTGCAACGCCTTGCCAGACTCGACCGTCGCGCACTCCGCGATCTGCCCACGCAACAATTCCTTCATGGCTGGCGCGCGTTGCTCTCTCTCTTTCCCGATCTGCATCCCGACAACGCGCGCGACCACGGTAATCACATTGTGGAAGTCAGCCCCGACCAACTCGCGCTGCCGGGCTTCGATGAGCTCGTTTCCCGGCGCTACTCCCGCAGCGGCTGGCCCGTGGCGCTGGAACTCATTGGCAACGAGGCGTGGCGAAGATTTGATGCGGGGGAATTAACCCCACCAGAGTTCTATTGTGTCGAAGCGCAACGTGCGGGCCTTCGCCATAAAACTGAAATCCGAAATCGTGAAGCAGCGATGGAAACGAAGGCATGAATCCGCAATGGCACTTCAATCCGCGCCGTCCCTGTGACCGGATGCGCGACTCGGCAAACGATGCCTTCTTCACGGCGGAGAGTTTGGAGAACCTAAGCGAGGCGCTTGTGCGCGAGGGCATTCAGAATTCGCTTGATGCGGCTCGTCGCGGAGCGAACGGGGTGCGAGAGATCACGGTCAGGATTCGCTTTGTTCCCAATGCTCCGGCAGAGGTACGGCAATTCTTGGCCGGTCATTTCTCCAGCGGTCGCAAGAACTTCGAGTGCGGTTTGAGCCACGCCAACCTAGACGTGCTGTTTGGAAACGATTGCGGCTTTCTAGTCTTCGAGGACTTCGGTACGAAGGGGCTGACCGGCGACGTTCACGAGTGGCGACGGGAACGCGCCGAGCAGAACGCTTTTTTTAGTTTCTTCCGGGCGGAAGGCAGTTCGGCCAAAACCGGTGAAAACTTGGGGCGTTGGGGCATCGGCAAGCAGGTCTTCCCCACCTCTAGCCGACTTCACGCCATGTTGGGCCTAACTGTGCGCGCCGACAATCCAACTCGCGTATTGATGGGTTCGGCTGTCGTGCGGACTCATTCGATTGGAGAAGAAGAGTACCAGCCGGACGGTTGGTTCGGATGCCGCGAAGTTGCAGACGAGCCTGTGAAGCCGGTTACGGACTCAGAATTTATCAATTCCTTTGAAAAGGCATTTGGGCTGAAGCGCGGAAGTGAACCCGGCCTTTCCATTGTCGTGCCTTCGGTGGATGAGCGTGTGAATGTTGCCGACCTCAGGCGTGGCATCGTCAGAAGTTTTTTCTGGCCGATTCTTCTTGGTGAACTTGTCGTTGACTTGGACGGTCCCGGGGAATCTTGGAGGATAGATGCCGAGACCTTGGCGACGCACCGCTCGCTTCTGCCGGCAACGGAAGCCGCCGTAATTGAATTCGCAAGCTGGGCTTCGACCACGATACCCGCAGAGAGAATCACTCTACCTGAAACGACTCGCCCGAACTGGAAGGACTTCGGCGAACAGTTACTTCCCGAAGCCAAGTTGGACGAAATTCGCAAACGATTGGAAACGCAGCAGCAATTGGAAATCAGGGTGCCGGTACGAGTGCGTCCCAAGATTGAAGGCGGAAGCGAAACCATGTCGTTCTTCACCGTGTATGTCGCCTCATGCCGTGACGTTGGACACAAGCCGATCTTTTTGAGAGATGGCATCGTCATCACGGATGTTCGCTGTCCGCAGATGTCGGGCAACCGCTCCATCGTCGTAGTCGAAGACCCGCCGT
>JALOTT010000017.1 GCA_025457745.1 Verrucomicrobiota bacterium | reverse complement strand
CCAAGAACTTTTAAATATCTCAGAAATCGAGAATATTCGCAAAGGGTTGGTCAAGGTTCAAAACGATTTTTCCAAAGACCTAGAATCGGCACGCAAAGCCTTAAGAACTGCCGAAGGGTCGGTCTGTGCCACACTTGGTATCCCCACATTCGAAAGAGAAATTACTTTACACCAGGTCAACCAAAAACGTGCTGTTTTTGGTAAACCACCTATTACTGTGCTTCATTCAAACGAAATCCTTCTCTGGTCTAGAGCTTCTACAATGCCAGCCGTTCGCTCGCATTTTCCCGCTGAACCGCGTTTGCGAGCGGCAGCAGACTTGGGCAGACTGGTATTGGTTACTTTGTGGTTACGTTATGAGCATCGTTTAGGGCAAGTCGGTAAAAGTCGCCAAGAGCCGGAAAGCACACGAACTGAAAACCGGCTCTGCTCACGAAACGCCTGAAATTATTGGCTAAAACCACTCGTTTCCTTGTGCTTCTGGAGTGGTGGTAGGTGATGGATTCGAACCATCGAAGGCGTAAGCCAGCAGATTTACAGTCTGCCCCCGTTGGCCACTTGGGTAACCTACCATCAAGGGGCGCAGATTAAGCCAAAGAGTCGCAGCCTTGTCAATCCGCACGCTCTTGCCCTAGCCTGTCCAAATGTTCGATTCGTTAAGCGGCAAACTCCAGAACGCCTTTCGCAACCTGCGCGGCCTCGGCAAAATCTCCGAGGCCAACGTCGGCGACGCGTTGCGCGAAGTGCGCATGGCGTTGCTGGAAGCCGATGTGAATTTCAAGGTGGCGCGCGATTTCATCGAGCGCGTCAAAACCAAGTCCCTCGGCGCGGAAGTTGTCGCCAGCATTCAGCCCGGACAGCAAATCGTCAAAATCATCCACGACGAGCTGGTGGATTTGCTCGGCGCGACCAACGCCAGCCTCAATCTCAGCGGCAATCCGACCTGCATCCTCATGGTCGGTCTGCACGGTTCAGGCAAGACGACTTCGAGCGGCAAGCTCGGGCGGTTGTTGCTTAAGCAAGGCCGGCAGCCGTTGCTCGTCGCGGCGGACGTTTATCGGCCGGCGGCCATGGACCAGTTGGAAACACTCGGCCAGCAGCTTGAGATTCCGGTCTTCGTCAAGCGGGGCGAAACCGACGTGCAGAGAATCGCCCGCGAAGCGCTCGACTTTGCCCGCGCCAACAATCGGAACATCCTCATCTTCGACACCGCCGGCCGTTTGCAGATTGACGAGCCGCTGGTGCAGGAACTCGTCCGGCTGCGCGACCTCGTGAAGCCACAGGAAATTCTGCTCGTGCTCGACGCCGCCACCGGCCAGGAAGCCGTGAACGTCGCCACGCATTTCGATCAGGCGCTGCAAATTACCGGCTCGATCCTCACCAAGCTCGACGGCGACGCGCGCGGCGGCGCGGCCCTGAGCATGAAGGCCGTTACCGGCAAGCCCATCAAGTTCGCCGGCACGGGCGAGAAACTCGACGAGTTCGAGCCGTTTCATCCCGAACGCATGGCCTCGCGCATCCTCGGCATGGGCGACGTCGTCAGCCTCGTCGAGAAGGCGGCCGAAGCCGTGGACCTCGACGACGCGAAGCGCATGGAAGAAAAGATGCGCAAAGGCGAGTTCATGCTGGAAGATTTCTTGGATCAGTTGCGCCAGATGAAAAAGCTCGGCCCGCTGGAGGACGTGATGAAGATGCTGCCCGGCGGCGCGGAAGCGCTCAAAGGCGCGGACCTCGGCAAGCAGGAAAAGGAATTCAAGCACATGGAAGCGATGATTTGCGGCATGACGCCGAAGGAGCGCAAGAGTCCGCAAATCCTGAACGCCAAGCGCCGCATCCGCATCGCCAAAGGCAGCGGTGTGAGCGTGACCGAGTTGAACACCATGCTGAACAAGTTCGGTCAGATGCAGCAGATGATGAAGAAGATGGGCAAGTTTTCGAAGATGATGGCCCGCATGGGCGGCGGGATGCCGGGGATGTTGGGGAGATGATTGCGGACCAATGAAATACTTCTGCATATTCTTGGGATGCTACTTTGTGTCTTTTGTCTTCGCTTGGTTTTGGGCTGGTAAGCGAACGAATCATGCAGCGAAAGCGATGAAGGAGACTGGAATGTCTGACCAATTAATTGATGAATATTACAAGAAAATGTCCAAACCAACTTGGATGATGTCTATTCGAGTTATGTTGGTTACCGGGACAATTTTAGGGATTATAGCGTCGATTATTTGTGCGATTGTAGTCGCCGGTCGCAATGGGTGAACTGAATCAGGCAAGGAGACACGAGTTGGTCATTTGTCTTACCGCACCCAACTGTGTCGGCATCCTGTTGATGCCGCGCGTTGACAGGACGTACTTTGCCGATATACTGCACGACCTTCTATGAACGCAAAACCGCATGTGGCCGTGGTCGGTGCGACGGGCGCCGTCGGCATCGAGATGATCAAGACGCTGGAGAAACGCAATTTCCCGGTCGGGAAGTTGACGTTGCTCGCTTCCGCCCGCTCGGTGGGCAAGAAGCTCAAATTTCGCGGCACGGACGTGACCGTCACTGAACTCACGAAGGATTCGTTCAAGGGCATTGACATCGCGCTGTTCAGCGCCGGCGGCGGCATCTCAAAGGAATTCGCGCCCATCGCAGCCAGGGCCGGCTGCGTCGTCGTGGACAATTCGAGCGCGTTCCGCATGGACGACAACGTTCCGCTCGTCGTGCCCGAGGTCAACGCCTTTGACGTGAGATGGCACAAAGGCATCATCGCCAACCCGAATTGCACCACGGCCATCACGCTCATGGCGCTTTACCCGCTGCACGCGGCCTTCAGTTGCAAGCGCATTTTTGCCTCCAGCTACCAAGCCGTTTCCGGCACGGGCGCGAAAGCCATCGCCGAACTGGAACGCCAGGTGGACCAGATCGTCAAGGGCCAGCCCGTGACGAAGGAAGTTTATCCGCACCAAATTGCCTTCAACGTGTTGCCGCACGTGGACTCGTTCCTGCCCACGGGCTACACGAAGGAAGAAATGAAGATGGAGAACGAGGGCCGCAAAATCATGCATCACCCGGCGTTCAAGGCCAGCGTGACCTGCGTGCGGGTGCCGGTTTACCGTTCGCACTCCATCGCCGTGAGCGCGGAATTCGACAAGCCGGTGACGGTGGAAGCCGCGCGTGCCGTGCTCAAGCAAGCCCCCGGCCTGGACCTCGTGGATGAACCGGAGAACAAAAAATATCCGATGCCGCTGTTCACCTCGGAGAAATACAACTGCGAAGTCGGCCGCATCCGCAAGGATTGCGCGTTCGACAACGGCCTGTGTTTCTGGGTCAGCGGCGACCAACTGCTGAAGGGCGCAGCGCTGAATGCAGTGCAAATCGCGGAAGAACTGGTGAAGTAGGACAGCGCGTCCCGCCTGTCCATCAAACCAGCGCCTCGCTGCACACAACCCGTGGAACGGGCCGCCCCGTGGCATGGAGGCTTCGTCGGTCAACCCAATCGCGGAGATTGTGCTGGTCGTAAATGCGAGCCAGCGCCTTCAGAAGCGGTTCGCCGTTCACGCCGTTGCGGCGTAGAAGCACTACCTCGCGATTGACGGCTCGCGTTATCGGTCCTCGGAAAGATTTTTCGAGCACGTTAATCATAGCCTTCTGATCTTCGTCTGTGATGGCCGCGAACAGCACGCGCAACTCCCGCAAGACATAATTCTGACCGTGGCTCAATGCCAGGGTATGCGTCCGCTCGGCTTGCCGGTGCTTCACTTCCTCGGCGAACTGGCGTTGCACCCGCATCACGGCCGCGTTGTAGTTCTTCGGTAACGGCTGGCCTTTCACGTCCGGCCCGCACTTGATTGCGCCAAGAATTTTCGGAATGTCTTTCGACACCACCGCGCCGTTCGCATCGAGCAGGAACAATTGCTGGAAGCCCTTCAAAGTTTCGCGTTCAGGATACGACGCTTCACAAAAGACGAACTGCCCCTTGAGCGTGGAGGTCTTGGCCGTGCGTATGCCGTCCCTCAAATCGGCGACCCTCTGGTATTCAGCCGGGTTGTCCTTGCGCAATTGGCGCAGAATCTCCTCGGCTTCATTTAGGTCGAGAAATTCATCTTCCTCATCCTCAAACAGGCTCAACTGGCCGCCGTGTTTTTTCTCGTAAATCGCATACATCGCGTCTTCGTTAAGCTTCTCTGTGCGGTCAAGAATCTCCGAATCCTCGCCGATGGTGTCGTGAATCTCCTGAATGCGATTGTGCAACTTGGCTTTCAAATCCAGATGCCGGTCAAGGCCCGTCTCCGGTAGAAAGTTGAACCCATAGACGACATCATGATCGCTGCCGATGCGGTCAATGCGCCCGAATCGTTGGATGAGCTTAACGGGATTCCAGTGCAGGTCGTAGTTGATGATGTTGTCGCAATCCTGAAGGTTCAAGCCTTCCGCCAGCACGTCCGTCGCGACCACCGTGAATAATTCTTTCTCGCCCGCCGTGAATCTGTATTCGGGATTCGCTTTCGGCGCGAAGCGGCCCACGACGCGCGCCTTGCTTTTGTCACCGCTGAAAATCACGTCAATGTCATCCCGCTTGCCGCCGGGATTCAAATTGTCGTGGAGGTATTTCGCCGTGTCTGCGTATTGGGTGAAAATGAGTCGCTTGCCGTCCTTCAACGGTTTCGCCGCCAGCCGTTCCTTGAGCTTCTGTAGTTTCGCGTCCTGTTCGGGCGTAATGGGCGCGACCAGTTCCAGAATCTTCTGCAGCAACTTCAGGTCATGCTCGATGTCCGCTTTCAGCTTCTCCGAGTTGAAGTCCGCAATGTCATAACGCTTGGAAACCTCGCGCAAGGCATCCATCAACGCCTGCTCTTCCGCCGCGTTCGGCTCGTAAAGAATCGCTTGCGCGTCTTCCCCCGCCGGAACGAAACCTTGGCACAACGCTTCGAGAAAGCGCCTATGCACTTTGATCAGGCGACGAACCGTTTCCGTGAAGGCATAGACGCTCGACTCGAACCGTTTGAACAGCAGGATACGAATCAGCCCGCGCAAGGTGTAGCCGGCGCGGTGCAGACTCGCATACGGCTCGCGCTTCTGTTTGGCGGGATCAACGTAATGATACAAGCCATACCGCGCGTAGGTCAGTTCGTTGCCGGTGGCCTTGATGACCTTGCCCTTCTTTGGTTTTCCGAGATAGCCGCGCAACTGCTGGTAAAGCCCCTGATACGTGTCTTCGATGCTGTATTCAATCGTCTCCAGTTCGCGCTTCGGGAAAAACTGATGCCGCCCGCCGACCATGACGTAGGCGCGCTTCTTGCCGTCGAGATAATCGCGGAACTGCGACGGGTCAACCTGAAGGTGCGTCTCGGAATCAAAACCATACCAGCGCAAAATGTGATTGCGCGTGCGGCGGATGAGAATGTTCGCCAGCAAGTCGGGCAGCTTCCGCTCTCCGTCCTCAATCAGCTTGAAGTATTGCTTCAAGTCCGGCGGATCAACCGGCAAATCCGTTTTGTCGTCCTGATGGAACAACTTGATTTGGGAGTAAACATCCCACGCGCTCTTGTTGCGCGGCGTGGCCGTGAGGAAACAGCACCGCCGGCCCGTGCTTAGAAACGCCTCCACCACCTTGTAACGCTGCGTGTCGCGATGGCGAAGATTGTGGCTTTCGTCAATCAGCACGAAATCGCGGTCTTTGTAGAGCACTTCTTCCAACAACATGTTCACCGCGCCGTCGTCCTCCTCACGCAACATCCCCATCGAAAGCACCCGCGCGTTGAGTTGATAAACCTCGTTGTAACGTTCCCACATTTCCACCAGCGGAGCGGGGCAGATGATAAGCGCCCGTGCATGATCGGTGCGCTCAAAATGTTTCACAATGGCCGCACCGATGTAGCTCTTGCCCAACCCGACCACGTCCGCCACGAACGCGCCGCCGTAGTCCTTCACGATCTGCACCGCCTGACGCACCGCCACTTTCTGAAAATCCGCCAGCCGTTTGGTGATTTCGTCGTCCCACAAAATATCCTTGTCGTCCTCGCCTTCGAGCCGGTCGCGCACCAGCGTGTAGAGCGTCTTCATGTAAACGTCATACGGACGGACGGACGCCACCGCCCAGGACTGCTTCATCTCCTGCATCAACGCCTCGTCGAAGTCCTGCGACTCATCCCAAAGCTCATCAAACCATTTCCCAAGCTCCGCGTGATTGTCGTTCCCTTGCACGAGCACGTTCAACTCCGTGTTGTGCGTGACGCCGGACAACGTGAGATTCGACGAACCGATGATGGCGATGCCTTTCTCGTGTCGTTCCACGGCCTTGCCGTCGCTGCCGTACACCTTGCCATAATCGAAGATGTAAGCCTTCGCGTGCAACCGGCCTTTGGTATAGACCTTCACCTTGAGCCGTTTCTCTTCCACCATCCGCACCAGCGTCGTCACCACCGCCTGCGCTTCATCCGTCTGATCCATCAACTCGATGGCCGAACGGATGTTGTCCGCCGTTTCACCGGCCATGCGTTTCGTTTCCGTGCGCTTGGGATACGCTTCCGCTTCCGCCGCTTCCGCCACCAACTCCAACCGCCGATAGCCCTCGGCCAATTGCTCCAGCGTCTCGCGGTTCGTCGTGTTGCCGATGAGCAGCCGCAATTCCTTCACGCCTGCCAGCCGCTGCGCGATGCTCTCCAACCCGGAAAGGAAAAAATACCCGACCGCAAACCGCGCCGATTCCGTGGACGACAGGATGCGATTGATGTGGCAGACCAGCTTTTCCTTCCGGTTATCTATGATGTCGTGTGTGGGCATGGACGTTTTATCGTTGGTTTTCGTGTCGGCGGTTCGCTACGATTCGCCCCGTGAAATTCACCCGGTATTTTCTGGCCATGCGAGAGCGCCCCGACCGCGCCATCATCCGGCTGGAGTGGATTGAACAAGCCATTGAACACCCGGAAAGGGAAGTCGTGCAACAGGACGGAAGGATTCGCCGGTGGGCGCGGATCGAAGCGATGGACGGGCGCGCCTTGCGTGTTATCCTGTTGCCTGACGGCGAAACCGTGCATAATGCGTTCTTCGACCGGTCATTTAAGTTATGAAAATACAATACTTTCAAGACACCGACACGTTGCACATCGAGTTCAAGTCCGACGCCGTGGCCGAGACGCGCGACCTGGATGAGAACACGCTGCTCGACGTGGACAAAGCCGGCCGCATCCTGAGCATCACCGTTGAACACGCCAGCCAGCGCGCCGACATTCCGCGCTTCTCCTTCGAGCAAGTTCCCGCCTGACCGCTCCGAATGTCGCGAAGCGTTTGGAGTGCGCGTGCTTGAGCACCGCTTTGTTGGCGGACGGTGGAAAAGCGGCGATGAATCGCTCGCACTCCAAACGCTGCCGCGACCTAGGACGCTCATTTCGCCCCCTCCTTCTGTCGCGCCGCAGGCTCGGCGGAGGCGGATTCCACGATTTTGATTTCCTCCGGCGTCAGACCGTAGAGGGCGTAAACTTGTTGGTCTATCTTCGCCTCCAACGCAGTCGTGTCTGCGTCTGCTTTCTTCAGTTTTGCTGCAAGGATGCGGTCAACAATATTTTCAATCCCTTGCTGTTGCTTTGCATCCGCCTTTGCAATCGGAAGGACACGAAGTTGGGGTGCTTGGAATTGGTAGTAGCCGCCACTCATTCGCAGTGCGCCAAAGAAGAGGTCGTAGATGAACATGAACATTCTCGCGTTGCACACCCCCCCAACGTATTTCAATGAGACATTTGGCCGTGGACTGTAAAAACAGTTCGTGTTCAACGAAGCAAATTCTCCCGAAGCATCAATCACCGCCTCGCACGCTTTTGCCATTTTTGCGAAAATGATTTTCGGAGATTTATACATCGCCAACCGACGACTACTCACTTTGGCCTTTGCCGCAGGTAGGTAGGGCGTGAGAAATTTCTGGCCGGCGTGCGTCATTTCAGTTGCGCCCCAGAGTGGAACGAATGGGTCGATTGTTCCGGTATTGATAACTTTTAATCCGTCCGTTCCTCGTGTTGCCGTTAGAAAACTCCCGTATTCATCAGCTTCGGCGGCTGTTGAGGTCGCGTTGATTTCTCCAAGTTTTGAAAACGGCTCGGCGGATTGCGTTATTTTCGCAAGGAGTGTGGCGTGCTTTGACAACAAGAAACCCCAAATGTTTTCCGGTAGCATACGCAACCACGCGGCCGGCACGTTTGATTCTTCGTAGTGCTCAATAGCAAATCGCTCAAGATTTCTGCTTGTTGGGAGTAAAACCGTTACTGTTCCCGCTTGTCCGACATCTTTGCGGAAGATAGAGATGACCGGATAAACGGCAGCTTCTTCAAATACCGGTATGGGCGAGACATCAACAAGCCGTTCGAGGCTCGCCTGTTTCAGAAGCCAATCACGCAATCCCACGGCATACTTCGCCGCCAAGTATTTGTTTGGCGTAATGAAGCAAAGATGTCCGCGCTGTTTGCAGAGGTTCAGCCCTTGTTCGACAAAGAGCACAAAAAGATCGTAAGCTCCAGTAGCCGATTCAAAGCGCACATTTAGCTGCTCGCGGAGAACTTCCCCGTATATTCGCGCGAAATCCAACGCGCTCACATAAGGCGGATTCCCGATGGTGATGTCGAAGCCATCAGCAATTCCAAACATCCATTCCAAGTCAAAAAAGTCCGCTGAAGCGTTCTGGTCGTAGGGATTCCACGAGGCCAACTTGCGGGCAGTGGCGGTGTCCCATCCGTCGCTCTTCAGCAGTTCGGCGATTTCAATGCGGAGCTTGGCGTCGAGTTCGCGGCATTGGGTTTTGGTGGCCGGTGTGCGGGCCTGGAAATGTCTGTCGCGGACGTGGCGCAGTTCGGCTTCCTTGGCGTCAATCTCGCGGTTACGCAGTAATTGCTGGCCGGGTCGGTTTACGCCAATCAGTGTGTTGGCCGCGACGAACTTTGTTTCCAGGTTTGGGAGTGGGCGCACGCCGCGATTGGGCTGCGAGTCGTCAATCTTCTGATCCACGATAAGCGAGATAAAGAACCGCATCTTGGCGATCTGGACAGCAATGGGCTGGATGTCCACGCCGTAAATGCAGTTTTCAATCAGGTAGAGCTTGCGGCCGTAATCCAGTTCGTTGTGCTCAAACGCTTCGTTGATGCCGATGATCTGCTGCTCCAGTTCGCGCACGGCGCGCTCGCGAGCGGTGGCGTCCTCAATTTTTTCGGCGGTCGCCATCGTGTCGCGGACGCGGGCAATCTGGCGCTCCTTCCATTTCTCGTTGCGCGGATCGAGCTTGCCGAGGATGAAAACGAGCTTGTGCAGGATGCCCATCGGGAATGCACCAGAGCCAACCGCCGGGTCGAGGGATTTGAGGCCGTCAATGGCGGCAATGAGCGCGTCCACCTCCTGCGGCGTGAACTGGTGCGGCTCGTCATTGTAGGCGAAAAGATGCCGGAGACGGGCCTCCACATTTTTCGCGGCCGGCAGGGCAGCTTCCAGTCTGGTTTTCAGATAGGCAATGAGCGCCTCGTCCACCATGTAGTTGACGATTTCGCGCGGCGTGAAGAACGAGCCGGTCTGCTTGCGGGCGGTCGCGCCGGTTTCCGGGTTGTAGGCCGCGAGGAGATTTTCAAACACCTTGCCGGACAATTCCGGGTCGAGCGCGACTTCCTGGTCAATCGGCGTGTCTTCTTCGACCGTGAAATTGTAGCGGTTGAAAATGTGAATGAGGCCGCGCACTGGCACGCGCCGGAATTTCGTGTCGCCGAAGGCCGCGCTCAAATCCACTTCGCGCTCCCCGCCGAAGAATAAAAAATCCGGCACGACCGGCTGGCTGTCATCGCGTCGGGAGAAGCCGTCAATGCGGACGTAGCGCGGCTTGGCGTTTTCGCCGAGGTCCTTGTCGAGACATTCAAACAGCCCGCCGTTGAGAAACGGAATCTCCTTGAACAAATCGAGCGCGGATTTCGGTTCGCTGAAATATTCGCGATGGCGATAGAGGCTGTGCGCCATGAAATTCTGCTCCTCCTTCGTCCAGCCACGCTTGTCCATTTCGGTATTCAGTGTGGCGAAGAAAAGATTTTGCAGAATGGCTTTGTAAAAAACGGATTCCTTGTCGCCGGTCTTTGCTGGCTCGAAGCCAATCAGGGTTTGGGCGAGCTTGCGCTCGTCGAAAAGCGTGTCGGGGATGAGTCCCTTTTCCTTCACAAACCAGCAGAAGATGAGACGCGTGATGAGGCGGATGACGCTGATGTGATCGTGGCCGTCGGCTTCCTTGGGCGCATCCTTCGGGAAGCGGACATTTTTCAGCGCCCAGAAATACCAGTTGGCAATCTCGCGGAAGAAATCCTTGGTGACCGTCTCGACATCAAAAGCCGCATCGCAGCGTTGCTGAATCGCCAGCGGCGTGATGCCGAACAATTCGGGATTGATCTCGGCCAGGTCCAGAAGTTGAACGCGCTCCGTGGCCGTGCGCAAGCCCGCGCCCGGTCTGACGGTGATGCGGCGAAACAAACGGCGGCGTTCCGTTTGGTCGTCATACTTTACATTCAGAAAATGCCAGTCGGTCTGGCCTTTGTTGGAGAAAACGAAGAGCGCGTAAGGATGTTCCCGCAACAGTTGCGTGACCACCGGACGCTCCAATCCGCGAGAGAGCGCGTCGGACGCGAGCCGGCAATAGATGACGTGGAAAGCATTGTCCTCACCGCCGCCCGCAAACAACACGGGATCGTCTGCCAAGGCGTTGCTCGCCAATTCCGTCCAGCCGCGCCGGGAAAGCGGCTGGTTCACTCGCTGGTAATTGAGTTCTGACCAAAAGAGTTTTTTGAGCGGTTCAAGACCGCGCAACCCTTTCAGCAAATCCAGAACGTTCTGCTGTCGTTCGGGTCGTGACATGGCTGTTCGCTCGCGCGCGAATCAGCCCTGTCATGGATGCCTTTCCTCTCAGGAAATCCCGTGCCCAAAAAATGGGGCGCACTTACTTGCGCCCCAGAGAGGGCACGTGGATGCCCGAGAGGAACGCTTTCGGCACGCCCCGGCTGGGGCGTGCTTCAAGCGCCGTCCTCTCATAGAAATTTCCACGTTTCTCTCTGGACAGCAGCCGAAGCCGCGAATTGTTTTTGTTAAATTGGTTTTCTGGTCGTTTTGTTTTTCCGAACGGGGCAAGTGTGCGCGGGAAAATTATCAGCGTCAATAAGACACGAATTACACGGATTGTCACCGATTCAGATCAAGTCAGTGTTAATCAGTGAAATCAGTGTCAAATTCCTTTGTGCCCTTTTGTGGCCCGTCATCCGTGATTGTTCGTGAAATCCGTGTCGCCGCGTCCGGTTCTTCATTCTTTCGAGCACATCCCCACCAGACATCGCCCGCCGAAAACGCGCGGCCAACGGGACAGGCTTGCGTCCAGGTTGCGAAAGGCATCGATCCATCCGGCGGGATACATCGCCGGTTTGCTGAAGCCTCCCGACAGCAAATAGTGAAACGCGCTGAAGGCTTCGTTGTGAAAGATATTCCAGTTCGCCGGCCAACCCGGCGTTTCCTTTCGGAAAAACAAACGTGTGGCGTTTCCTTGGGCGGCGTAGTAAGCGCGAGGGCGAGGAAGCGTTTGCGTCAGGTTGATGGTTTTGCCCATCGCCACCGCTTCGTGATGGAGCAGGCCATAAACCGGAAAGCTGCACACACTGATGAACGGCTCGAACACAATCAGCCGCCCGGAAGGCGCAAGCACACGCCGCGCTTCCTTCAGAAAAGCGTTCGGTGCTTCGAGGTGGTGAAACACGTCGAACAGCACGAGGTGCGACACGGTCCCGTCGCAGAACGGAAGTTCGTAGCCGTCACAAACGAGATCCAGCCACGGGTTCGGGAACAAGTCCGTGGCCAGCGCGCGCGGCAGGCGCGATTTGAGATTGCCGATGCCCGAACCGATTTCAACGATGCGGCCTGGCACGCGCTCATCAATGAGCGTCACGATGCGGTCGTAGAAGCCCGCGTAAATTTTTTGCAGCAGCGGTTTGGCCTTCCAGCTTCGGAGGTTTTGCTGGATCTCGGCCTGGTGTTGCTCCAGCGGCGGGTTCATCGGGTCAACCACGAATGAATACGAGTGGACACGAAGGCTTCAAGGCAGGGCGCGTCACTCCGTACGCGCCGGGGAGTGATTTCGTGGAAGTTGGCGTTCATTCGTGGTCAAAGAAACTTCAACCGCCGCGCCGCGAACAGCACCATCCGCAGCAGCAGCCAGCCGTGCGACCAGCGATGGATGTTCGTTGACCCGTAAGTGCGCGCACGGTAGCGGATCGGCAGGTCAATCAACCGCAGGTTCAATTTCGCCGCGCCAAAAATCAGATCGAAATCGCCGAACGGATCGAAGTCACCGAAGTAGGCGCGATTGGCGGCGATGCGCTCGTAATCCGCACGGAACAAAACCTTCGTGCCGCAGAGTGTGTCCTTGAGTTGCTGGCCGAGCAGCCACGAAAACGTCAGGCCGAACATCTTGTTCGCGATCATGTTCAGGAACTGCATCGCCTCGTCCTCCATTGGATAAACCAGTCGCACACCGTTCACAAATTCCGCCGTGCCGGCACGGGCAGCTTCGTAAAACTTCGGCAGCTCCTCCGGCGGCATGGTGAGGTCGGCGTCAAGGATGAACAGAATGTCGCCGGTGGCCGCCGCGAACGCCTCGCGGCACGCGCCGCCTTTGCCTTTGCTTTGCTGCTTCAGGGTCTTGATGTTCCGATCCGGGTATGCTTTCGCGACACGCAGGATTTCGTCCCACGTGTTGTCCTTGGAATGGCCCTCGATGAAAATGATTTCCGTGCCGAGGCCCATCTCCGGCGTGCGCTGGACGGCGGCTTCGATGTTGCCCGCCTCGTTGCGCGCGGGAATCACCACCGAGCACTTGAAATGCGGCGGCGCGACCAATTGCGGCTTGGGTCGCGCGACGATGAAAACCGTGAGGCAGAAGTGCGGCAGCAACGGCGCGAGCCAGCGGTTAAGCAACGTATTGAGCAGCGGCGTGCGCACCGGCCAAAGGATGCGCGTGTCCTGCTTCACCACCTCCCAGCCCGCGAGGTGCAGCAGGTTTTGCACGTCAGCGGATGAAAGCCAGTTGGGCATCGGCATGGGCGATTTGAGCCCAAGCTTTTCGCCCACGCGGAGGATGGGACGCCAGAGGTTGTTGAAAAAGTTCACGACCAGACGGGTGCGCGGATACGCCACGGCGCGCAACTTTTCAAAAACGACCTGCACGTCCGGCAAGTCATTTACCAAGTCGGAGAGCAGGATGTAATCGAACTGTTCCGGTGACGAAAATTCCGCCGCATCAGCCGTTTTGAATTCGAGTTGCGGTTGCCGCTGCCGGGCCAATTCGATCATTTTCGGGCTGAAATCCACACCCACGCCGCGCGCCGGTTTCACCGCGGCCAGCAAATCGCCGAGGCTGCAACCGACCTCCAGCACGCGTTGTCCGGGTGGGATGAGGAATGCGTAGAATTTACGCAACAGGCGTTGATAAAAGCGGCCTGCTTCACGAGGTCGCAACGCGGCCCGTTGTTCGTAGAACGCTCGACGGTCAATCATCGCGCCATGCTCGTAAAGCAAAACGGCGCGGCTGGCGAGCGCCAAATGCGTTGGAGTCCACGCTTTAGCGTGCCGGGGGCAAGCTGAAGCTTGAACTCCAACAGGGCTTTGACACATTTCCACCCGTGACCAGCAACTCCGCCGCATCTGCCCCGCCCGCCCGCCCGGATGAATGGTTCACACCCAAACGCTTCGCGTGGCTGTTGGGGCTGCTGATCTGCGCGACCTATCCCGACGTTGTCATCGGCAGCGGGACTTTTTTCCATCGCGACTTCGCATTGTTCGGCTATCCGCTGGCGGCGCATCACCGCGAATGTTTCTGGCGCGGCGAGCTGCCGTTGTGGACGCCGCTGAGTTACTGCGGGCTGCCGTTTCTCGCGCAGTGGAACACGATGACGCTCTATCCGCTTTCGTTGTTCTACCTGCTGCTGCCGCTCTCGTGGTCGCTCGGCGTGTTTTGCCTCGGCCATCTTTTTCTCGGCGGTCTGGGAATGTATTTCCTCGCGCATCGTTGGACGCAGAATCGTCTGGCCGCGAGCGTCGCGGGCCTGGCGTTCGCCTTCAACGCCGTGTTGCTGCACTCCTTGATGTGGCCGAACAACATGGCGGGCTTCGGCTGGATGCCGTGGGTTGTGCTTGCCGTCGAACGCGCGTGGCGGGAAGGCGGACGACGGATCATCCTCGCCGCGCTCGCGGGCACGATGCAAATGCTCTCCGGCGCGCCGGAGGTGATTTTGCTCACGTGGCTTTTTCTCGGCGCGCTGTGGGTTGCGGACAGGAGCGCGGAATTTATTCCGCCTCAACGCGGGAACGCAGCCGGAAGCCGAGTAAAGTCCGCGCTCCGCTTTTTGCTCGTGGTCGCGCTCATCATCGGCCTGACCGCGGCGCAAATGCTGCCCTTCCTCGATCTGCTGCGCGCTTCCCAACGGCATGAAGGCTTCAGTGATTCCACTTGGGCGATGCCGGTCTGGGGCTGGGCGAATTTCCTCGTGCCGTTGTTCCGGGCGCGATCCACGGCGTTGGGCATTTACGTGCAGCCGGAACAATTCTGGATTCAATCCTACTACCTCGGCATCGGCGTGGTCTGGCTGGCGGCGCTCGCGGTGTGGAAAGTGCGGTCGCCGCGCGTGTGGTTGCTCGCGCTCGTCACGCTTGCGTGTCTGCTCGTGGCGCTGGGCGACAAGGGACTGGTCTATGCCGCGTTGCGCCGCGTGCTGCCGGGATTGGGCTTCATGCGTTTCCCGATCAAGTTCATCATTCTGCCGACGTTTCTCGTGCCGTTGCTGGCGGCGTTTTTCGTGGCGCATTGCCGGAGTCAGAGCGCCGAAATGTGGCTGCGCACCCGGCGGAAATTGATTCCGGCCGCCGCCGCGTTCCTGCTGGTCATCGGGTTCGTCGGATTTGCCGCACTCCAGTTTCCGATGCAGGGCGTCGCCGCGAAAGTTGGGATGCGCAGCGCGGTGACCAGTGGGTTGATTCTGGTTTTGTTCGTTGTGGCGTTGATTGCGTTGCAACGCGGAGGAGCGGGCCGGTTCGCCAGGTTGCCGTGCTTCGCGCTGGCGGGGTTGGTTTGGATTGATGCGATCGCCAGCGGGCCGAGGCCGAATCCCACCGCGCCGCGCTGGGTGTATGAGCCGGGGTTGGCCGCGCGTGAGTCCGGCATGAATCCCTTGCCGCGCGTGGGCGAAGGCCGGCCCATGCTCAGCGCCGAAGCCGAGGGCAACGCGAACGTGGTCCAACTCACGAACGCGGCGGACACGGTCGTTTACAGCCGGCTGGCCATGTTCGGCAACGTAAACCTCCTCGATGACGTGCCAAAAGTCATTGGATCGTATTCACTGTTCTTCCGCGAACTCAGCGATGTGTTCACCGTGCTTTACTCAACGCCCGAACCGCCGTCCGGGTTGCTGGACTTTTTTTCCGTCTCGCAGGTCAATGCGCCCGGCAAAATCACCCAATGGATGTTCCGGCCAACGCATCAGCCGTGGGTCACGGGCGGACAAAAGCCAGTGTTCGCCGATGCTCCGGCAACGCTCCGCGCGCTCGGCAGCCGCGAATTCAAACCGCGCCAGGAAGTTTACCTGCCAGCGGAATCGCGCGGCCTTGTGACGGTGAACAACGCTTCGTCGCCGATAATCACCACCCGCGAGTTTTCCTCGCACCGTATGCGCATCGAAGCTGAGGCCGCTGAAACCGCGCTCATCGTCATGGCGCAGTCGTTCTACCATAACTGGCGCGCTTACGTGGACGGGCAGCCAACAACGCTGTTGCGTGCGAACCACGCGTTTCAAGCGCTCGAAATTCCCGCCGGGAAACACCAGGTCGTGCTCAAGTATGAAGACCGGATGTTCCGATTGGGCTTGGTGATTTCTGGGCTGGCGACAGCTGTGTGCGTGGCGCTTGGGTGGCGAGGGAAGAGGCAGGCGTAGATGCTTAATGAATCACAGTTTGGAGCCGCCCACCCGGGAATCCCTGATCAAATTCACACTGTTCGTGGCCGCTTGGCGCACCAGAGTGTCAGGATCATTGGTCAAGCCGGACAGCGCGCCTATTGCGTGGGAAATTACAGTCGGCGAGAGAGACGCCGAGGGCGCACTCAAGGCCGTTCCAAGAGCTTTGGCGGCCGCGGCGCGAACCTCCGGATCGGAATGGCTCAAGGCCCCGCGCAACCCCTCGACCGCCTGCTCATTGCCGAGGCGGCCCAATGTTTCAGCAGCAGTCAGTTTGTAGGGCAGCGATGCCCCTCCAAGCTCATCAATCACAGGCGCTAGGCGCTGCCCAAAGGCTGCGCTGGCTTGATCCAAGGCATTCGTCCGGCTAACTGGCGGACGAAAAGCGTCTGCCGCCGAATTGCGTTGGAGAGTCTGGATCAAGTTTGCCACGGCATTCGTGTGCCCCTTTCGCCCCAGCAGAACGTCCACGCTGTGGCGAAACTCGGCGCTGCGACTATCTTTTCGCGCGGCCAGCAACGCCTCGTCGGCTTCCGGCGTGCCGATTTTGGCGAGCGCTGCCACTGCTTCGAACTGAACCTGAGGCCAGCCATCAGCAATTGCGGTGGCCAGGGCTTTGATGGCCTGCGGATCGGACTTGCCGATGTTGCCAAGCCCGATCGCCCCCAGCCGGCGGCACTCGGACGAATTCGCGGTTTGAAGCATTTTGAGAAAACCTTCAAACGCATCCACACCGGAATACTTCAGGTCGGTCAAGATGCTCCCGGCACAATAAGCACCATTTTGATCAGGGTAGTTCAGAACCCCGACCAACCACCGGATCATCTTCGGATCCTTCTTATGCTTCAGCCTCTTGACCAAAGCCGCGCGTCTTTCGGGTGAACTGGACATGGCGTCCGCTTTATCCCCGGCCTCCCGCATAAGCACATCCACATTGGTTTCCGATCCCGGCGGAAGTCCTTTTACGAGATGCTCAAGATACTCCCGGTATAAACGCCGACTTACTTCTTCCCCATCGGCAACCCTATGGTTGGCCGGCTGGAAACCAGTGCCCGCAACCGCCGCAGGGTCGTTACCGGCAGCCTGCGAAACCAAAGGAAGCAAAACGGCAAGAATGCAGAGCGTTACGGCCATCTTACCGATCAACTTGCCGGGGAAATCCCGCCAATGTGCGATTTTACCGCGTCCCATATTGTTGTCTTGCTGCGCGCCAGCGTGTCCTGCGCGCAGCTCGTTTTGCCAAACCAAGAGATTATGGCAATAGCACGGCGCGTAGAAGCGCTGGTCAGTTGCCCGGCGTTCTGCCCAGGCTTTGAACGCGGAAGAATTGCTGAGTTACACCTTCTGTGATTGGCACGTTGACCGAGGTTGGCTTGTCTGCCGCCACGACCAAACCATTCGGGAAGTTCGTCCATTTATTGGTTCCCGTGAAGACGAAGTTTGTCAGGTAATGCACTTGATACGTTGACCGTGGGATTGCGCCCCAATTCAACGCCACAACCCCATTGGACTGCGTCATGAACGCCGTCACGGGCAGCTTGGGCACATCATCCAGCCAGTTGCACGCATGCGGCCCGCCGTATGGTCCCAAGTCCGGATAACTGTTGCCTTGCGAAACCCCGTTCGTAATGCACATGTCCGTGAGCGCCCAATCAGGTGCGCCTGCATCAATACACGGCGAATTGGCGGTCAGATGGAAATCATTGGTGGCGACGAACAAGGGATCCGAAGCGATGTTCATGAAAGCGTCGGCAGTCGTGCCATTCCGGTTTTGATCATCAAACGTGCCATAGGCGACAGGGTAGCCGATAAAGTTCGTCTGGTTGTTGAAGAAACAATTGTAACCCACGTTACGGGACAAAGCGCCAGATTCTTTAACGGCAACTCCGCATTGTTGGAAAATGTTGTTGTTCATTTGGCAGTCGTAGGGATCAGCAGTGCTGATAGCTGCCTCACACTGTTTGAAAAGGTTGTTAAAAACTTGCGGAACGCAACCGGCCATATAGTCGCCAACTTGGAACCGAAGCGAGGTTCCTGAAATCGTGTCGAAGATGTTGTTGGCAATTGTCGGGTTTGGCGCCCCACTCACAAGCGCGTAGATGCCGATGCCATTAGCGGAGTTTTGAAAGCGAGAGTTCGTAACCTTTACATTCAATGGCGACGGCGGTGTTCCGGGATCCACGCCATGGGTATATCCATAAATGCAGTAACTCAAACAATTTGAAAACAGGCAATTTGCGAACTCAGGAGTCATCGGTGCGTATAGGCGGGAGCTTGCGAGGTAGATCGCGTTAGTGGCATCGCTAAAGTCGCAGTAGGCGAAGCGACTATCCGCCCCGCCGCCATGCTGAATGAAAATCTGATTCCAATAGTTCGATGGCCATCGTGACTTGAAAATGATTCGATCTGCTGGTAATCCAGCGGCGATAATTTGGCCATAGACATTCAGGCTGTAGCCTGCATCAATCTTGACGGTCACGCCCGGCTGGATGGTCAACGTATTGGCGGCACTGACCGTGCAGTTGTCAATCATCCGATATGGACTGTTGGCTTTGGTCCATGCGCCCGAAACGTCTCCTTGCACCAACGTGTCGGCACCGCATACAGCGGGCACGAGTGCCAGAGCCACCGTCAGTTCGTTCCTAAGTGATTTGAGTTTTGTGTTCATGTTGTGTTTTGGTTTTTCCGATTGAGTTGTTTTCCAGTCAAGTCTTACATGCCACCACCGCTCTTAAGTTACGGCGCGCAGGTGACGGGGACCTCGTCGCTGAACAGGCCGATTTCGGCATCGGCGCTCACATACACGCATTTGTAGCGGCGCAATTCGGGTTGGCCGGCCACCAGCAATGGACGGGTGGCTGAGAGTTCCGGAAGAGCATCCAACAGGTCTGGACAATCCGGCCAAGGATTGTAGAAATTCGCGGAGCGGCTGTGGGAGCCGTGGGAACGGTTTAAGCCATTCCGGCAATTGCGCGGTTGCGCGGTTGCGCGGTTGCGCGGTTGCGCGGTTGCGCGGTTGCGCGGTTGCGCGGTTGCGCGGTTGCGCGGTTGCGCGGTTGCGCGGTTG
>JALOTT010000269.1 GCA_025457745.1 Verrucomicrobiota bacterium | reverse complement strand
GATGGCGGACGAGCACTTCGACTTCGGGTAATTCAGGCATCGCCAAACAGGTGAGTGGGTTTCAAATCAAGACGCAAGCGAAGTCGTAGTGGCGCAGGGCGTCCCGCCTGCGACCGTCCCACCGACCGTCCCGGTTGGTGTGCGGAGCGACGCCCTGCGGCAACCGCGACGGTCGCCGTGACTGCGGCAGCCGCGACGGCTGCCCCACTACCTGGATGGCAGCCGGAACCGTCACTCCAACCCTCCACTCCGTCTCTCCGTTTCGCGCAACGCCGCCAGCACTTCCTCGTCGCTTGTCTGATCAAATACCTCGTAATATTGGCCGACGGCCTTGAAGTCCGCGTCCACCAACAGCACCTTCACGTCGTCCGCCACCTGCTTGATGCGCTCGAACGCACCGATGGACGCCACCGGCACAGCCATAATGATTCTTGCGACGTTCCGCTTCTTCGCGGCCAGCACTGCTGCCGCCGCCGTCGCGCCGGTGGCCAGGCCGTCGTCCACGAGCAGGACCGTTTTGCCGCCGAGTTCCGGCACGCCGCCGCCGTGGAACTTCGCGCGATATTCTTTAAGCCGACCCGTTTCCTCAGCGATGACCTCGTCCAACTGCAGGCGCGCGAGCGGATTTCTGCCCAGCGAGTGCTCGTCCAGAATGACCACATCCGGTTCGGCCAGCGCGCCGACGGCAAACTCGCGCTGCAACGGGTGGCCGATCTTCCGCACGAGGAGCACGTCCAGCGGGCGCTGCAATTCGCGCGCGACCCCGGCGGCCACGATGACACCGCCCCGGGGCAAGCCAAGCACCAGGTCAACCTTGATGCCATCGTTGCGCAGTAATTTACCCAGCCGGCGACCTGCTTCTTCGCGGGATGCAAAAGCCATCACAAAGTAATCGTTCTCCACCGAGAATAAATCAACCCTCGACTGGAGAGCGCGCGTTCGAACTGAATCAGGTTGTCTTGCCCACAAACCTCAAAATAGCCCGGCTTTCGCAGTACGAAGCCGCAGAAAGAAATTTTTCGGGGTTGAATGGCCGGAATGGGCCAAATTCAGGAGGCTGATTGTGTAAACGCCCTGTAGTGCAGAACCGCCCATTGCAGGCATCCGCCCGCCGGGCGCAGAATGCGTCCATGTATTTGCGGCGTCATCGTCGGACTACCAACGGCTCGACTTACGAATACTGGACGCTGGTCGAATCGCGCCGCACGGCCAGCCACCGGCTCAGCCCGCGATAATCTTCCCCCAGCAAGCCACGCAGCAAATTGCACCGCAAGGCGCGGTAACGGTGGCGTTGGTGGCGGGCGCGGGCCTTGGTGGTGGCGGCGGGAAATTGCTGGTCGTAACGCGCGAGGCATGGTGCGACAAATGATTTTTCCACGCCGCTCAAGATCAGTGAAGATGGTCGGTGATTTTCTCCGGGTTGGCTATTGTAGAAGTGCCAGACTTATGCGGACATGGATCGTGCGCGGCCTTGTTCCAAGGCCCCGCACATTTTTTTGAGTTGTTCTATACCGTCAGCAAATCAGCGGACTTGGCGGTTCGGTTGGTGCCGACACCGACCAGGCGCGAGTTGTGCGGACGGAGAAATTCAATGCCGGCGTCGCCTTCGCTGGCGTTCTGCAATGGGGCGGCAAGCGCCCCGCAGCCGGGCTGCTCCAACCCGGCAGATTGCTCCGGGCGAACACGCTGAAAGTCACTGCTGGTCGCAATCGGATTGCGCGCCCGTCGGCCTTTGGCGGCGGTCTGTGCTTCAGTGTCCGGCCTCCAGTTCCGAACCTTTGACTTGCATTTGGCCGCGCTCTCATCGGCGCGCTTGAGCGCAGCGGCTTGGGATTTGAGCGCGGGGCGCATCGAAGTATCCAGCGCGGTTTCCATGTCGCGGAGAGTCACGCGCGCCCGGTTTTGTGTGGCGGCAATCCGCCGGGCGCGTTGGGCCGCCGGTTGCCCTGAATGCAGATAGGCCGGGGCGGTTATCATGTAGTCGGCGAGTTTCCATTGGGCGGGGCGGTCTCCATCCGGTAGCAATGCGGCAGCGACGTTCTGAACGTCCCTGACTTCCAGGCTGGAGGGCAGTTCAGCGATGCGAATCTGGTTCACGAATTGATTCCGATTCCAACCCGTGCGGGCTTCCACAAAGCCGAGCGTGTCAAACAACTTGGTGTTGCCGATGAGCACGACGGGAACACCTTGCTCGGACAAGGCGGTGAGCACCCAGTTGAGCCGATTCGGCAGCGCATAGCGGTAGTCTGACACGGGGAAAAGGTATTGAGCGGCGTCGAGCACGAGCACCAAGTCGCGGGTGCGGAGCATCGGCAGAATCCGTTCACGCATATAGACGGCCTTGAGCGAAAGGTTTGCTCCAGTTTTCAACGCCCCGGCAATCACGCGAAAGAATCCAACGTCATCATTCGTGGCCGGCAGTAGGGCGTAACGGGCACGTCCTGGGCAGGCGTCGCAAAACGCTTTGGCCGCGAAACTCTTTCCGTTGCCGGCGCTGTTGTGCAACAGGACCGTTCCGCCCATTTCATAGGCGTCTTGCAGTTCGGCCCAAACCATGCGACTGAGCGCGGTATGGACAAACGTGGACTCGGCGCGTTGCTGGTGTTCCGCCTTTAACTCGCGCAGAATTGAACAAAGCCGGGGCAGCCCGACGGGCCAGCCATCGGCAACTGGAATGGCTGGATCCAGACAAAACTGACCCAGCATTTCGGGAAGCCCGTTCAACACCAGTTCCCACGCAAAGCGTCGCCGTTGCGCTCTAAGTCGCCTGGCAATTTCCGCATGATTTGCGACTTGAGCGTGCTGCTCCATGTATATTTCAGCCAACTGGGGATCATCCGGCAGATATTCGGCCTTCGCAAATTTGGGCGCGTCAACCCGCTGAAGCACTTCATTGGCGAGTTGGACCGGCGGGCGGGATTGAATCCAGAAAAGCAATTCGCGGTCTTCCCTGGCTTCCACGGAAGCACAACGGCGCGCAACCAGGTTGCCGAGCAATCCGCGTTCAATGTCGGGGCTGCTGGCGAATTTGTTTTGCCGCAGTGGCGTGCCGGGTGGAGCGTGGCGGGTGTTGGACATGGTGGTGTGGGTTAGGTGTCCTGCGGTGAATCGGTCGTGCCGAATATGGATTTGGCCGCGTCGTCAATCCCAGGCCGCGCGGCAACGTCCGCCAGCAGCTTGACGCCGTTGCTGGCCGCGATGCGTTGGGCGCGTCCGCCGTTTTGGCGGGATTGACTGCGGCGGCGGCGCAGTTCGGTGCGCTGCTGTTCGCCGGTCGCTCCGGCGGCGGCAAGGTTCGGGTCAATCAGCGGAATGCGCCCCGCTCCAGCCTGGCTTTCCTGTTGGGCCTCGCGCAACAGTTCAACGCGACGATCACCGAAGCGGTCAATCTGTCCGCGATATTGGTCTTCAATCACCCGCCGCATCTGGGCTTTGGTTTCATACTCGGTTTTGAGCGCCCCGGAGTCCGGGCTGGTTTCAGATTCGTCATAATCCACGACGGGCCGCAGCGGTTCGGTGAAAACATCATCAAAGTCCAAACTCATAAAGGTGACGCAATCGGCTTCGCGCCGGTCTATCACGGCCCAAAACTCACGCCCGATCCGTTCCGTGCTGGCCAGATTTCCACCACGCACGCGAATGTCCTGCCCGAAATGACGGAAGCGCACGCCGCTGAGTTTGACGGTGACGCGATACTTTGCGGCCAGCAACCAATGCAACTTGGCCGGCAGGGAAATGGGCGGGTTGTCGTGATCCTCGAAAGCGACGAATGCCTGGTCCGGGGTCAACCCTTTGAGCTTGCCATGTTGGAGGGTCATGTTGTAGCCGGCCACGATCTTTTCGATAGCCCGCACGCCCTGCTCAAAATTGTAACGGCAGGTTGCCGGATCACGCGGGTTGGTCTTGCGGCGCATCTCAATTTGCTCGCGGCGGAATTCGTCCGGGACCGCGATGCGTTGGTTGCGGCTCGTGTAGCCGGCATGCCGTTCCCACCGGCGCTGGACCAGATCAAAAGCCTTTTCCAACTCGCCTTTGGAGGTTGGGCTGCCGGGCGTGAAGTGATGAACCCGACAGCCGTATTCGGCCAAGCCGGCGATAATGACTTCGCCGGTGTCGTTGTACTTGCCCACGACGTTATTGGCGCGGCCAAACACCCAGCCGTTTTCGAGAAACAAATGGTGTGGCACTTTTCCCGTGCGGCGCACGGCGTCGAGAAAAGCTTCGCAAACCAATTCGGCGGTTGGGCCTTCGTCCAGGCTGGCTGCCCAGCCGACAATTTTGCGCGAGCGAACGTCCATCACGGCGATGAACTGAATGAGCCGGAGCGACGTGGTGCCGTCATCGTTGCGGACAAACACTTCCAAGGTGCAGGTGAGATCGTCCATAACCCAGGCGTGCATGGCGGGGATGCTTTCAATGTTGCGCAAGACGGTGCCGAGCAGCTTGTCGAGATAGCGTTTGCCTTGCCGCCGGGCGGTGAGGCCGTCCAAGAGCACGCGGTTGACGGCGCGGGTGACGACGCGCGGGCAACGCCCGGTCTTGCTTCCGGTCGCGCGGGTCCTTTCGGAAAGATGCTCGTATTCCTCGCGCCAGGCTTCGTCGAGCCGCCCCGACGTTTTCGTGGACGCACTCCACCGCAGACGGGCAATATCCGCTTCCGGGATCACAACTTTACGACCATTGTGGCAGCGAAGGTCCGCCAGCGCGCCGGGCATTCCTTCGCGGGCGAGCCAGCGCGCGAGCTTTCCGTTCCACGCCTTCAAGAGCGCATCGCGGGAGTGGGGCAGGAACGGCGCGCGGTTGTGCAGGAACTCGCGCACCAAGCGAGCGGCCCGATCTTCAGTCGCCCCCTGTGAAACTAGGCGGCTGTATTCTTCAAACGACACATGCCAGACAGACCGCACGACGGCTTTTGGCGGGTTGGCCGGCGTCGTGATTCCGGCCAGCCGGCTGTCGAGCAACGGCAGCAGGTCTGCAAGATTCGATTCGGTCGCCGTCCAGTCCGGGGCTGCTTTACGGCGCGGATGTTTGGGCAGATAGATCTCCAGTCTTCCGTAGTCTCGCGCCCCGGCCAAGCGGTCCAGCGTGCGCTGATAGAGTTTCCGGGCGTAGTCGTGGCTGATACCATGCTCGAAGGCGTCGCCGTAACGGGCGGCAATCATGGCGTCGCGCTCGGCAGCCGGGCGTGATTGGTCCACCAGAAACGGCATGAGCACGTCCCGCTTTTTTGCGGCCTGGTTCCATTCATCGTCGGCAATGTCACACACGGGACCGGACGGCTGCCATTGGCGCGACGGTGTGGCCAGCATGGTTTCGGCGTTGCGATAGTCCTGGGCGCGGGCGGCGGTTTCAAGGCGCTGCCGCAACGCTGCCGGCAATGAATCAAGTGTCCACACGGGCACGGCCTGCCGCCCCTGCACGATGCGCTCGGCGCTGGGTGGAGTGTCGAGTAGCAACTTAGCGACGCCTTGCCGGCTGATGCGCGTCGGCGCGTGCCGGCTGGCCGCACGGGACAATTCCCTTGCCGTGTATGTTTCCACCACCGGCACGTCCACCGGCGCGGCATGGACAACCGCTTGGGGACTGTGGCCCAAAACGTCGGCGAGTTGGCTGGCCGTTAGCGTCATCGTTTTCCGTTGGTTTTTCGTTTCCGCTCAACCTCGGCTTCAATGAAGGGAACGATTCGAGGGTCAAAAAGATAGCGGCCTTTAACCCTCGACACGAATTCCGGAGGCACGCGATTTCCACGCAAGAGTCC
>JALOTT010000268.1 GCA_025457745.1 Verrucomicrobiota bacterium | reverse complement strand
CCGGCTCGGCGTCGAATCCACCGCCCGCGCGAGTTTTTATTTTTACAACACCCCGGCCGAGGTGGACCGGGTTGTGGAAGTGGTGAAAGAACTCCAGACGTTCTTCGCGCAGTCCTTCAACCGCGAACCACGGGGATGTGGTTCGCGGTTTCATCTGCTCTTTTCAGGTTTAGCAATCTTGCCCGCATTGTTTGCGTGACAACCAAGCGAACTGACTCCGCGGTCATTCTGTATCCCCCCGTGAGATAACACCGCGATATTCCTTCGCATCACAGCTCCAAAGTATCTCACGGGGTCAGGTGACCCGCCCTGGCAGCATTTTTTGCCAGTTACCGCGCTTCCGTCCGGCCAACTGGCACGAGGTTAGCTGGTTTGGGTGTCATGCACAAAACCGCCCAGTCTTCGATTCAGAAGCTCGTAGAGCTTTATTATCAACCCGTGTTCCGTTTCGCCGCGCGGCTGTGCGGCGACCCGGTACGCGCCATGACACTGACCCAGCGCACCTTCCGTGTGGCGTTTGAACGCCGCCGCAGTTTGCCGGTCCCGACCCGCGTCCGCCCCTGGCTGTTCTCGATATTGTTCCATAGATTCCTCGAAGCCCGCCCGCGCTCGCCCCATGAGATACTCCGGCAGATCTCACGGTGACAGCCTCTGCGTCTAAACTGGAGCGCTGGTTTCCGACCCGGCAGGTGGTGAGTGGAGAGTTGAGAGCGGTGGCTTGAGGAATCGCAGGCAGCGAGGGTGAAGGATTATCACCGGCCTATTTCCAGAACCGTTCCCGCGAGGGTCACGGCGCGACATACACCGGCATCCCAACCCAGACGAGCTTGAGCAAATACTCCGCGTTCCAATTCGCCAGCCGGAAGCAGCCGTGCGATTCCGTGCGGCCCACCTGTTCCGGACCCGGAGTGCCGTGCATCCCGTAACCCGGTTTGTCCAAACTGATCCACGCCGTGCCTACCGGATTGTTCGGGCCGGGTGGCAGGATGAGTTTAGTCTTGATTTGCCGTGCTTCGGCTGATTCGGGAAACACCTCGGGATTGAAGGTGTAATCAGGATTTGGCGCGATGGCCTTCACGCGCAACTCACCGACGGGCCGTTTGTCGAAGCGCGCGGCGATGCTGCACGGGAAATGCGCCAGCAAATTCGTGTTCGCGTCGAACGCTTCGAGCTTTTTCTCGCCCAAGCTGATGACGGCAAACCCCGCGCGCTCGCGCGGCTCTGGACAGGTCACGTCCGGAATTTGCACTTCCGTTCCCGCCACGACATTCGTCCAGTCAATCGCCGGGTTGAGCCGCCGGATCAGGTTCGGCGAAGCGCGGCCTTTTTCCGCGACCAGTTCGAGGATGGTTTCGTAGTCGAGCGCGGTCTGCTGCGATTTGCCGAGCCAGGTGGTGCTCAACGGCTGAAGCCGCGCGAGGTCGTTCGACGTGACGGTGTAGATCGTGAGCGTTGGCGCGGTGAGCAACAGATGGGTGCGGGTGTTTGCGTCGAGGTCGGCGGTTTCGGGCAAGCCCGCCTTTCGCTGAAATGCCAAAATAGCCGCGCGGGTTTGTGAACCCATGACGCCGTCGAGCGAGCCGGGTGAAATGGCATTGCGCGCCAGCGCCAATTGAGCTTCAAACACGCCGCGCACCGGACGCGGAAAAACTCCGGGTGGCGGTTGTGGCGTTGGTGAAACAAGCTTCACTGACGCCGGACTGGTCTTCGGCTGCGCAAGGCCGTTGGTTTGTGGCGGCACGAACACCGGCTTCGAAGAAACCACCCGGTTCGTCGCGGGCGCGGCGGGTTTGGGTTGTGGCCTTGGCGCGCTTGGATGGCGGGATTGCCACCAAACCCAGACTCCCACGCCGACAATGAGCAACCCCACCACCCGGAAGAAGAATCCACCGCCGCTTCCACGTCGCGGGTTGGGCAGTTTGTATTGGGGGTGGTGCGGCACGGACCGATTTAGCCACACCCGCGCCGCGCGCCCAAGGTTTTATTCGGAGGGACGAGTGATCGAGTCCCAAATTTCCGCCTTCCAGACAATGGGGACGCGTGTAACTCGTCCCTGCGAGGGTCAGCGCCGCGCTGCAGGCGAATTATTCACCACTGCCTCCGCGATCATCCGCGCCGCTTCGTCGTAGGAAACCAATCCCGTGTTGATGATGAGGTGATAGAGCAGGGGATCATCAATCCGGGTGTTGAAATACTTGCTGAGGTAACGCTGCCGGCCGGTGTCTTCGCGCTGGATGAAATCACGCGCGGCCTTCTTGCTCATGTTGTAAAACTCGTGCGCGTGTTCGATGCGCTTTTCGAGCGGCGCGACCAGGCGGACATGAAATACATCCGGCAGTTTCGCCGTGATGACGGTTGCGCCGCGCCCGATTAAAATCACATGGCCCATTTCGGCGAGGTGCAGGATGGTTTCGCTGGCCTGTTGCACGACCGTTCCAGAAGCCGGACGGAACCCGAACAAATCATCCAGGATATCCTGGAGGTGCGAGGCGCGGTCCTCGGGCAGGAACTTCGCCAACCGCGCCGGCAGGTGATGGTCTTCGAGCACCTTGTCCATCAGGTTGCGGTCAAACACCGTCCACGGCGGCGCAGCTTTGGGGGAATAGGCCTGCAGTAGTTTGGCGAGTTTTTCCGCGACCTCCAGAGCGCCACAGCCCGCCTGGCGCGAAATCGTCACGGCGTGGCCGCGCGCGGCGCTTTCCGCGAACAACACCGCCCGGTCGGCCGGCTGCAACTGCAAGTTGATGAAAGAAAGACAATGATCCAGTCCGATTCCCACATTCATAAGCGTTCCCGGGTTTGCCGTGAGAGTGCCGCTGGCCGAAAACCAATCCCGCTTCAACCGCCTCTCACTGTGAAATAGTTTAGCGCGCGCGCGCAAAGATGCCAATTAGCATTCTGAAGTTTTGATCGGAGCTAATGCGGCAAATCAATCTTCATCCGGTCGCAATTGGGCAGAGCCACCAGATTAGTGGCGCAGGCGTCCCGCCTGTGAACGTCCCACCGACCGTCCCGGTTGGTGTCAACCGCCACTCTTTTCGGCAACCGGGACGGTCGCCGGGACTGTGGCCGCCGGGACGGTTGCCCCACCAACACCACTTTCCCGTTTCCAATTTCGCCCCGTTGCGCTACAAATTCCTCCGTGACTTCCCAGGCCGACCGACTGCATCCGCTGCTGAAGCAATACTTCGGCTTCACGTCCTTCCGACCGTTGCAGGAGGAAATTATCCACGACGCGCTCGCGGGCAAGGATGTCTTCGCGGTGCTGCCGACGGGCGGTGGTAAATCGCTTTGCTTTCAACTTCCCGCGCTCGCGCGACCCGGACTCACCGTGGTCGTTTCGCCGCTCATTGCGCTCATGAAGGACCAGGTGGACGCGCTGCAAGCGGCGGGCGTGCCGGCCACGTTTCTTAATTCTTCCCTCGCGGCGGGCGAATCGCGGCCGCGATTGCGCGGGTTGCACAACGGCGAGTTCCGCTTGCTCTACGTCGCGCCGGAGCGGTTGATGTTGTCCGGCTTTCTCGAAGACTTGAAGCGCTGGAACGTGAACTTGTTCGCCATTGACGAGGCGCATTGCATCAGCGAGTGGGGACATGACTTCCGACCGGAATATCGCCAACTCTCGACGTTGCGCACGCAGTTTCCCGACGTGCCGATGATGGCGCTCACCGCCACCGCCACCGAACGCGTGCGCGGCGACATCGTGACGCAACTGCACCTGCGCGAACCGCGTTGCTACGTCGCCAGTTTTAACCGGCCCAACCTGACTTACCGCGTCTCGGCCAAGTCGGGTTCTTACGAGCAAATTCTGAATTTCACCCGCGCCCGGCCACGCGAGAGCGGCATCATTTATTGTCAGGCGCGCAAGACCACCGAAAGTCTCGCGAGCAAACTCACCGCCGACGGTGTTCCCGCCGCGCCGTATCACGCGGGCTTGACGGCGGGCGAGCGCTCGAAAAATCAGGACGCGTTCCTGCGCGACGAGGTGCGCATCGTTTGCGCGACGATTGCGTTTGGCATGGGCATCAACAAACCCAACGTGCGGTTTGTGATCCACTACGATCTGCCGAAGAACATCGAGGGCTATTATCAGGAAACGGGCCGCGCGGGCCGCGACGGTTTGCCAAGCGAATGTCTGTTGCTCTTCAGCCCCGGCGACCGCGTCAAGCAAAGCCGCTTCATTGACGAGAAACCCGACCCGAAGGAACGCGAGATCGCCCGCGCGCAACTGGAGCAGATCGTCCATTACGCCGAGGTGGCGAGTTGCCGCCGGGAATTCTTGCTGGGATATTTCGGTGAGAAGTTTGCGCCCGATGATGTCGCCCCGGCAACTGGTAGGGCGCGTCACTCCGTGCGCGCCGAACCGCAAAATCCGACCGACGGCGCGCACGGAGTGGCGCGCCCTACCGGAGTCGTGAACTGCGGCGGGTGCGACAACTGCTTTTCACCGCGCGCGACGTGGGACGGCACGCTGGCGGCGCAGAAATTTCTCTCGTGCGTTTATCGCATCCGCGAAAAGAGCAGCTTCGGCGTGGGCATGAACCACATCGTGGAAGTCCTGACCGGCGCGGACACGGAAAAGGTCCGCAAATTCGGCCATCAATCGCTGTCCACCTACAACATCGGCGCGGAACACAACCGTGCCGAGTGGGGCGCGGTTGGCCGCGAACTCGTCCGGCTCGGCTTGCTTTTCCAGAACAACGAGAAATTCAACATCATCGAACTCACCGACGAAGGTCGCGCGGCGCTCAAGGCGCGGAAGAAAATCACGCTGACCAAACCCGTCACCGCGCCCGAACCGGAGAAACATCGCGCCGGCGAAATCGCTTGTGATGAGGCGTTGTTCGAGAAACTACGCGCGCTTCGCAAACAAATCGCCGATGAACGCGGCGTGCCGCCCTACATCGTTTTCTCCGACGTGTCGCTGCGGCAGATGGCGCGGTTCTATCCGCAAAGCGAGCAGGAATTCTCCCGCATCAGCGGCGTGGGTGAGAAGAAGCAGCGCGAGTTCGGCGCGGTGTTCATGCGCGAGATCGCGGCGCACCTGCAAACCAACCCGCGCCAGATATTCGCCGACGATTCGTTTGCCGAACCGGCGGCGCCAATGCCGCGCCGCTCACGGCTCACGGACACCGTGCGCGAGACGCTGCATTTCTTCCGGCAAGGAAAATCCGTGGCCGAAATCGCGCGCATCCGCGGGGTGAAAGACGGCACGATTTTCGGCCATCTGGAAGAAGCCATGCTGGCAGGCGAGGCGATTGACGTGAACACGCTGGTCAACGCGGAGGCGCGACGCGACATCGCGGCGGCATTCACGAAACACGGCTATGGCCGCCTGGGTTTGGTGGTGCAATCGCTCGGTGGCCGTTACGACTACGGCCAGTGCCGGGTCGTCCGCGCGGCGATGCAACTCGGATAGGAACGAGGGAGATCAACGCAAAGGCGCAAAGGCGCCAAGACGCAGCGCGGCGAAGCCGCAAGCAAAGCGGAGCGCGAGTTATCCCAACTCGCAGCGTGCTGGCAGGCGGAGGGCCGTTCTGAGAATTGGAGATCGGTTTGCGATCATGGCTGCTGCGGCTTGGGACAAGCCGCGCTCCGGGAAAATCCTCGCAGAACGCGACGAAGTTGGGGGATAGGACTGCAAAGGGGACATTTCGGTCGGGACGCATTTGATCCGAGCGGTTGCTTTGCAGTGCTATCCCATGACATCGTTCCTTTCTGAGAAGATTTTTTCACGCGGCAAGTGCCGTGAGTTGTTCGACATCCGCTTGGCGGGCGGCCAAC
>JALOTT010000267.1 GCA_025457745.1 Verrucomicrobiota bacterium | reverse complement strand
GAATCGCGGCGCGGCCTTGAAGCGATGCAAGGTGGCGTTGGGAGCCGGGCCAACCCGATGATCGGCGGTTGAAAACGTAAGACAGGCGTCGCGCCTGTCGCTGATCTCCCATTCTCATCATTTTGTCTCCGGGCTGAAAGTGAAGTTCAAGGCAGAATGATTGATGGGAGAATGACTCACCGAGCCTCCTGAAAATGGAGACAGGCGCGACGCCTGTCCTACGCGTGGCTGCGTCCGGAGCAGGTTAGCGCGTTATCCACCCGCCGCCGACCACGAGGTCGTCCTGATAAAAGACCGCCGCCTGGCCGGGCGTTATGGCGCGCTGCGGTTCGTGCAACTTCACCCGCGCGCGACCGCCAGCTTGCGGCGTTACTGTCGCCGGCGTGCCGGGATGGTTGTAGCGAATCTTCACAGTGACTTCGATGCTTGGGGGTGGGTCAGCAAACGGAATCCAGTTGCAACGGTCCACGGTGAATTCGTCGCGACCGAGTGAAGAATCATCGCCAACCACCACCCGGTTTTTCTCCGCGTCGAGTTCCAGGACGTAGAGCGGTTTCGGCGAGGAAAGCCCCAAACCTTTGCGCTGGCCGATGGTGTAGAACTCAATGCCGTTGTGATGGCCGAGCACCTGGCCGTGGAGGTTCACAATTTCGCCGCGGTGTTTCTGGGCCAAGCCGGCCTTTTGAAGGAAACTGCGGTAATCGTTGCCCGGGACGAAGCAGATTTCCATGCTTTCCTGCTGCTCGGCGGTTTTCAGCTTGCGATGCCGCGCGGCATCGCGGGTCTCGGACTTGGTCTGGTCGCCGAGCGGGAACAGGGCGCGGCTGAGTTGTTCCTGGCGAAGCGAGAAAAGAAAGTAGCTTTGGTCCTTCCGCAGGTCGCGACCGCGCTTGAGCAGCACGCGCCCCTCATCTTTACTCCTCGCCCCATCCGATGGGGAGAGGACGGAAGAGGGGAGTTCAATGCGGGCATAATGGCCCGTGGCGACGAACTGCGCGCCCAACTCGTCCGCGCGCCGCAGCAGGGTGCCGAACTTCAGATGTTCGTTGCACAGAATGCACGGGTTGGGAGTGCGGCCGGCTTTGTATTCGGCGGCGAAGTGGTGAATGACGAGCGTTTGAAACTCCTCGGCTTCGTCAATGAGGTGAAACGGGATGCCGAGGTGGTCGCACACTGTGCGCACATCCGCCGCGGCGCGCGATCCGCAGCACTTGAACAGGTCCTGCGAAGCCGAGAAGCAATCCTGTTTCCAGAGCTTGAGCGTGACGCCGATTACGTCGTAGCCCTGCTCCACCAGGAGCGCCGCGGCGGTGGAGGAATCCACTCCGCCGCTCATGCCAATGACGATGCGCGTCTTGCCGTTGCGGGTCATCAAGGTCAGAAAATACCCTGCCTGGCTGGTTGTGTAAACACGGCGCTTGCTTTCGACCGGGCGTCGCGCAGCGATCAAGCTTGCCGTCCGAACAACCGCTCGTATTCCAGCATCACATAGCGGTCGGTCATGCGGGCGAGGTGATCGCACACGGCGCGGTGCAGGCGGTCCTTACATATGCATCAGGTTGGATTCGTTGCATATCTTGTCATGGTCGGACTGTTGCTTGTGGTTCTGGAGGGGCGGCGCTTGAAGCGTCTGGAAGCCGGGGCGTTGTTGGAGCGCTGGCACGAGGCACGCGAACACGGGAGCACGCCGCCAGCTACTCCGGGAAAGTCATAGATAAAACTGCAAACGTCGCCGCCAGCAAAACCTAATTCGTCAGGAGCGACTGCACGGAGATGCCGCGCAGCTCAAACAACCGGCGAATGGTGTCTTCGATCAAGTTGTTCGGACAGGACGCGCCGGCGGTGATGCCGACGGTGACTTTGCCGGAGGGCAACCAATCGGCCGTTTCCACTTCACGCCGCTCATGTTGGTCGTAGTGGATGATGAGTTTGTCCGAAACCATCTTGGCCGCGTTCTTGATGAAAAACGTGGGCAGCTTGGCTTCGCCCATTTCCGCGAGGTGCGAGGTGTTCGATGAATTGTAGCCGCCGATGACGATGAGCAAATCGAGGGGCTGCGCGAGAAGTTTTTGCAGCGCGTCCTGCCGGTCCTGCGTCGCGCCGCAAATCGTGTCGAAGAAACGGAAATGCTGGTCCACGCTGGCTGCGCCGTATTTTATTTCCATTGTTGCCTTGAGCCGGCGCTGCACTTCTTCCGTTTCGCCACGAAGCATCGTGGTCTGATTGGCGACGCCGACAGCTTGGAGATGCACGTTGGGATCAAAGCCGTGGGAGTATGCGCCCTTGAATTTGGCCAGGAATTCCTCCCGGTTTCCGCCGTGGAGAATGAAGTTACAAACGTAGTCGGTTTCATCGAGGTTATAGACGACAAGGTAATGGCCCGTGCCGTAGGCCGTGGCCTGTGAGGTGGTGGCCTTGGTTTCCTCGTGCTTGGCTTTGCCGTGGATGATGCTGGTGACGGTTTCCTTTGAATATTGACGCACGCGTTTCCACACGCTCATCACGTCGCCGCAGGTGGTGTCCACGAGGACGCAGCCCTTTTCCTCCAACTTGCGCCGCGTGGCAACCTCCGTGCCGAATGCGGGAATGATGACCACGTCGTCGCACTGTAACTGACTGATCTCCGCGTCCGTCGGTTTGTTGGAAATGGTCTTGATGCCGAGATTGCGAATCTGGTCGTTGACCTCGGGGTTGTGGATGATTTCGCCCAGAAGAAAAATCGGCTTGTCGGCCGGAAACGACTTGCGCGCGGCATAGGCCAGATCAATGGCGCGCTCGACGCCGTAGCAAAAGCCGAATTCCTTGGCGAGCTTGATGGTGAGGTTGTCGGCGGAAAGCGCGTGGCCATTGGCGCGGATGCGCTCGACCAGTTCGCTGCGGTAATGGGAAAGCACCTGCGCCTGCACGGCCTCCATTATGTCGGGCCGTCGCAGATTGATCTTTTTTGGCGCGCCGGGCGCCATGGGAGCGGTGGTTGACATGACGAGGAGAATTTAGCATGGGGCAGGGAAGCGTCGAGCAAATAGACGTTGCGCGGCAGGCGTTTCCTGCCATCATGCCATCGGTGTCGGAGCGTAGCTCAGCCTGGCTAGAGCACTTGCTTTGGGAGCAAGACGTCGCAGGTTCGAATCCTGTCGCTCCGACCATTTCTTTTTCGGGGCGACTCTCGCGCCGCGCCTGTTAAATCAGGCGTTGTGCGTGGTTTTCTGACCGTAGCGGCTTCTCTCCCTTGCCCTGTGCTTTACCCCCTTCCGGGCGCGTTTTTCAGCACTGGTCAGCACCAACCCCCCTATGAAAACTACCTTTGAACAATCCAAGAACCGTTGGCGAGTCAGCTACCAGGTCAACGCCCGGCAACGCCGAAAATTTTTTCGCACCAAGGAAGACGCGGACACGTTCGCCGCCGACCGGCGCGAAGACGTGAAGCAATTCGGGGTGCCATGGGCAACGATCACGCCGAACCAACGGGCGGAAATTCAAATTGAAGTTGAACGGTTGAAGCGCAACGGCTGGACGTTGCGCGCCGCTGTGGACTTCACTTTGGAACACGGCAAAGCCCCGCCCGCGCTGCCGCTGAAATCCATCGCGGAACAATGCTTGCGGGCGAAAGAGGCAAAGGGCTGTCGCCCGCGCTCGCTGCGAAAGTTGCGAACCACGATTGATCGCTTCCTTGTTGGCCGTCGCGACCGGCCCGCGTGTGAAATAACGTCCGCAGAGATTCACGAATTTCTTACGCGCAACGGCTGGCGTCCGGCCACGGCCAAGAGCTTCCTGATTGACTTGCGGACACTCTTTTCTTTTGGCGTGCGGAACAAACTCTGCCGCGACAATCCCGCGTTATTCGTGGAACTGCCGCGCTTGGAAGACAAGCCGCCCGGCATCCTGACGCCCGCGCAATCTGGCGCACTGATTCAACGTTGCCGCGTTGCGGAGACTACCTTGCTGGCAACGCTCGCCTTGTGTTTGTTCGCGGGCGTGCGACCGGAAGAAGCGCACCGGCTGGCTTGGGAAGACGTGGGGCCGGACTTTGTGGAAATCAAAGCGCACAAGGCCAAGACGCGCCGCCGTCGCCTTGTGACGATCACGCCGCAGTTGCGCGCATGGTTGGACTTGGCCCGCGCCGTTAAATCCGAATTGCCCGCGGCAAACCACGCCGCGAAGTTCAACCGCGTTCGCCGTCTCGCTGGCTTGTTCAAAGACTGGCCGCATGATGCCATGCGCCATTCGTTCGCCAGTTACCACATGGCGAAGCACCGCAACGAAAACACGACCGCTCAGGAAATGGGCAACTCGCCAACGATGATTTACCACCATTACCGCGAGCTTGTCCGGCCCGCCGATGCGGAAGCGTTTTTCAACATCATGCCGGGCGACGCTGCCGCCGCGACTGTCCAGGAGCGGCCCGCGAAGCCCATGCCACGTCAGCGCCGCGTCACGGCGGCAATCTTGGGCGAAATGTTCCAACACGGGGCGCGCTCGCTGACGAAGCAAGACGCCGTGGCGTTGCTCTGCGACGAACACGGCTTTGCGCCGTCCACGGCTTACCTTGTGTTGAAAATGGACGGCGCTTTCGCCGCGCATTTGCGGGAACATCGCGGCAAGTTGTCTTGGACGGCATTTCCCCAAGCGGAAGCTGCGGAGCCGCCTTTACCGGACTTGCCGGACGTGGCCGCAATCAAGCAAACCGTCGCGTAGGACGTGGCGGGCGTGCATCCGAAAACGTCCGCTTGCGTGCGCCGCTGGCCAAAGATTGACAATCTTTGTTGAATAGGCCACAATTGGGCATGGCTACAAAGACACGTAACATTTCGTTGCCGCCAGCATCGGACTCTTACTTGGAGCGTTGCATCCGGCGTTTTGGGAACGCCAGCGCGGTAGTTCAAGCAAGCTTGCGCTGTATGCAGAGCGTGGAAATGAAAGAGCTTTGGCGGGAATGGCAGGAAGACAAGAAACACCTGCCACAAGACGCTATCACGCCGGAAATCGAGCAAGCGATTGAGTCGCAAATCCGTTCCATGCGCCGCGCCGAAAGGCGAAAGGCGGGCAAGTGATTGTTGCCGTGCTTGATTGTGGCGTTGTCCTTGCCGGGCTTGGCTGGCCGGGAAATCCGCGCCGCTGTCTGGACTTGGTTTATGCCGGGCAGGTGATTCCGTGCGTGTCGCAAGACATTTGGGCGGAATACACGGAGAAAATTCCCGCCGTGCTGTCCGCCCGCAAACGCTCCGTTGACACGGAAAAAGAACTGGCGAAGCTGATTCGCGTGGTTCATTTCGTTGACCCCGCGCCTTTGGGCAAGCAACGAACCCGAGACATTGAAGATGAACGCTACCTGGCCGCTGCGCTTTCGGCGCGAGCCGACGCGATTGTTACTAATGACCGGGACTTGCTGGCGTTGAAGAAACCTTTCGGCATTGCCACGATGACGCCCATTGAATTTATCAAATTTGTCCGCGCTCCCGACTGGTAAGGATGACCATGCACGCCAAGTTAAAACGAATCTGGCACAAGCTGCCGCAAGACACGATCACCCCGGAGATTGAGCAAAGAATTGTTGAGGCGGTTCGCAATTCCCGCACGCGCGAAACGGCTTCACTTTCCAAGCTCCGCAAAGGTTTGTGGCAACGCGACACAACGCCGGAAGAAGAAGCCGCCATTTTGCGCGCCACACGCAAGGCGAGGGCCGAAATGCGGAAGGAACACTTCAAGCCAAGGCTGCCGCCCACTGTGGCGCGCTTGGCGGGCACCGTGAAAGGCCGGGGCGTGACGGCCACGAACAAAACCGTTGCCCGCGCTTTACGCCGGAAA
>JALOTT010000266.1 GCA_025457745.1 Verrucomicrobiota bacterium | reverse complement strand
CGCCGGGAGTCTTGACGGCGGTCACGGAAATGTCGGCCGCTTCCACCACGTCGCCTTCGGACAGGAGCACCGCGCGCTGCACCTCGTTCTGCAACTGGCGCACGTTGCCGGGCCAATCGAAAGCCGTCAGGCGCTCCACCGCGCCCGCAGTGAACCCGCTGATGGTGCGGTTGGCCTGCGCCGCAAAGCGCTTCAAGAACGCGTTGGCCAGCGGCATGATGTCCTCGCGCCGTTCGCGCAACGGGGACAGATGCACGGAAATGGCGCTGATGCGATAATACAAATCCTCACGCAGTTTGCCGTCCCTGAAAGCGTCTTCCGGTTTGCGGTTGGTGGACGCGATGACGCGACAGTTGGTCTTGTAACTCGTCTTGCCGCCGACCGGACGCACTTCCTGGTCTTGGAGCACACGCAAAAGCTTGCTCTGCGTGTCAATGGGCATCTCGGAAATCTCATCGAGCAGCAGCGTGCCGTCTTCGGCCTGGCGGAAAAGTCCTTCGCGGTCAGCGTGCGCGCCGGTGAACGCGCCTTTGACGGAGCCAAACAATTCACTTTCGATGAGTTCGCGCGGCAGCGCGGCGCAATTGATTTTGATGATGCGGCCCTTGCTGCGCCGGCTCATGGCGTGGAGCAAGTCGGCAATCACTTCCTTGCCGGTGCCGCTTTCACCGGTGATGAGCACGGTCACATCGCTGGGCGCCACGCGCTCCACCGTGCGCACGACTTCCTGCATCGCAGGGCTGCCGAAGATGGGCGACACCGTGCCGCTCATGGTTTCAAGGGCGCGCCGCAAGGTGCTGTTTTCCTCGCTTTGCTGCTTGCGCTCAACGGCGCATCTGACGTCGGCGACGAGTTTTTCGTTCTCGAACGGTTTGGAAAGGAAGTTGGACGCACCGCGCCGCGTGGCTTCAACCGCCATGGCAAACGTGCCGTGGCCGGTGAGCACGATGACCTCGGTGTCGGGCCAGCGCTTTTTGATTTGCGGCAGCAAGTCCAGTCCATCGGCGTCCGGCAGCTTCACGTCCAACAGGACCACGTCGGGCTGCTGCTGCCCGAAGGCCTTTTGCAGCGCCGCGCCACTCTCGGCCTCGGTTACCAGATAATCCTGTTCCAACACCGCAGCCAGCAGGCCACGCACGTCGCCTTGATCGTCAACTACAAGTACTTTGCCCTTCATAATTTTTTTTCACGGTTTTCCACACACGCGCGCACAAAAGCGGAAAAAATCCTGCGATGCGCCGGGTGGCGGTCCATCAACCGCTCAGGATGAAATTGCACGCTCAACAGGAACGGCAACAGACCCGCTGCGTCTGGCTTTAGTTGCATACTTTCTATGATTCCGTCGCCGCTGCGCCCGGTGATCATCAACGGGTCCGCCGGTCGCCCGACGGCTTGATGGTGCGTGCTGTTCACGCCCAAGGTCCGCTTCCCTGTTATCTTGGCCAGCAAGGCGTCTGGTGTCAATTGCGCATCGTGCACGATTTCATTCTTCTGGCGGAATCGCGCGTGATTGAGCGCGCCAGGGATTTCGGTGCTAATGTCCACGACCAGCGTGCCGCCCAGTGCCACGTTGAGCATCTGATGGCCACGGCAAATTGCCAGCAATGGCTTGCGCTGCCGGAAAATCTCGTCCACCAGCAGCACCTCCCGCAAATCCCGCGCGCCGCCGTCGGGCGTCACGTTCACCGTCCGGCGCAACCGCTGCGGGACGCGATCACGGTGCAAATCCGGGTTGATGTCCGCGCCGCCCGTCATCAACACGCCGTCCACCCGATTGAGGTACGCGACCACAAGCTCGCGCGAGGTCGTCGCTGCCATGATGACCGGGATGGCGCCTGCGTCCATGAGCGCCGTTTGGTAGGCCGTGGAAACGCTTATGGACAGGTCGCCAAATTCATCGCCCGCTTTCTGAATGGCGGGCGTCACGAGAATCAACGGCGGTTTGGTCATCGGGCTGGACTCTAGCGGTGGGGTGGCAGGTTGTCAGGAAGAAAGAAATCCGCAATGCCGACGCGAACCGTCCATCAAGTTGCGCCCTCCAAAATCGCCACCGCTGCCGAGTAATTGTCCGTGTGGCTCAGGCTGATCAATACCGCGCGCCCGCCGCGTTTTTGCATGAGCGCTTCACCCTTGCCGTGCAGGACCACAAACGGTTCGCCGCTCTCCTTGCGTTTCACTTCCATGTCGTGCCAGCCGAGTTGCGCGCCGATGCCCGTGCCGAACGCCTTGGAAATGGCTTCCTTGGCCGCGAACCGCGCCGCGATGAACGGCGCGGGGGTCTTGTGCGACTGGCAATAGGCGATTTCGTCTGGAAGCAAAATGCGCTTGAGAAAACGCTCGCCAAAGCGTTCGACCGACGTCTGCACGCGCGCCACTTCGATGATGTCAATGCCGAGGCCTAGAATCATTATGAGTGTGACGTGGGGCGGGTGACGCGTGACGCGAGGAAACTACACGTCACTCGTCACTCGTCACGTGCCACGATAGGTTTCCATCAAATGCAACATTTCCTTCACCGCCGCCGATAGCCCGACCGTGACCGCGCGGCTGATGATGCTATGGCCGATGTTCAGTTCCACCAAGTGCGGCACGCCGCTCAACGCCGCAAGGTTCACGTAATTCAACCCGTGACCTGCATTGACTTTCAATCCCAGCGCGTGCGCTTGTTTCGCACCGGAAATCAATCGTTGTAACTCGTCGTCCTTTTGAATTGTAGCAGCCGACGTGAGAAGGCTCTCACTTTGTTCCCGGGACGAATGAGCCTCCTCACGTCGGCTGCTACAGGTATCGGGTCCGGTAAACCTCTCGGCAAACGCGCCGGTGTGCAGTTCAATAAACTGGCTGCCCGTGCGCGCCGAGGCCGCGATTTGCGCGGGGTCCGGCGCGATGAACAGGCTGACTTCGATGCCCGCATCGTTCATTTTCTTACTTGTCTCCGTGATCGCGCGTTCGTTCCCGACAACGTCCAACCCGCCCTCCGTCGTGACTTCCTGCCGGCGTTCGGGCACGAGGCAGATGATGTCGGGCTTGAGCTTGAGCGCGATGGCGACGATCTCCGGCGCGTTCGCCATTTCGAGGTTGAGCCGGGTTTGGATGACTTCGCGCAACTTCCAAATGTCGCGGTCCTGCATGTGCCGCCGGTCTTCGCGCAGGTGGGCGGTGATGCCGTGCGCCCCAGCGGCCTCGCAAATCAAGGCGGCGGCCACCGGATCCGGATCGCCGTGGGAACGCCCGCGATAACGCGCCTCGCGCAACGTGGCCACGTGATCAATGTTGACTCCGAGTTTCAGCATGGTCTGGCAAGGAATTAGCGCAAAGACGCCACCACGCCAAGCAGCAAAGAGGATTTGTTTTCAGTTGCGTCTGCGGTCGCACCCCGGCTTTCTATGCGCCATGTCACATAGGCAAACGTTCCTAAAATACTGGTTGCCGGTCATCGTGTGGATGAGTCTCATCTTTACGGCGTCCGGCGACCGGGCGTCGCTGCAACGTTCTTCGCGCATCATTGAGCCGGTTCTGCGCTGGCTGTTCCCGCATCTCGCCGACGACACCGTGCAACTCATCGTCTTCCTCGTCCGCAAGTGCGCGCACTTGACCGAGTTCGCCGTGCTGGCGTGGCTTTTCTGGCGCGCAGTGCGCAAGCCGATGCGCAACGACCCGCGCCCGTGGCAATGGCGCGAGGCGTTCATCGCCCTGGCTTGTGTCGCGCTCTGCGCGGCCAGTGATGAAATCCACCAACTCTTCGTGCCATCACGCCAGGGGTCGGTGCTGGACGTGCTCATTGACACAAGTGGTGCCGCGTTCGGTTTGCTGGCGGTCTGGGCGGTGGGCCGGTGGCAAAAACTCCGTTGAAGAATATCAGAAATGGAAACCCACGTCGCACGATGATCGAAAGCATGGCGCAATTACCGGCAAAGCCAACGTGAAACTTTGCGGACTATTCATGCGCGTGGCATCGCTTCCAACCACCGGCGCAGGCGGGCGATTTCACCACCAATCATCGTGCCGGCGTTCGCCACGAATCGCGCCGCCAAGGGTTCGTTCTGATTGGTGCGACCGCAGGCGGCGAGCAGCCCGGCAAGGGTCTCGATGTTGTGACAACAGCGCAGAGTTTCATCCTCAGCGTGGGATTTCCTGGTCGAGCGGCGCGGCTTTTTCATGGGCGGCTTTTGGTGGTTGCGCTGCCGATGGCCCTGCAAAACATCCGCCTTCATTCCGCAAACGGAACTCCGACGCGATAAAGTAGGGGCGTGATTACTCACGCTCCAATCCAGGCACTGGTATGCCTCTCAAGAACGCTTTCACCACGCCCGATTACGGGCGTGCTTCGAGCGCCGCTTGAGGTCCTGGAAATTACCAGTTTCGGATTGGACAGCGGCTGAAGACGCAGATTGTTTGGTTTGGTTACATTCGTTTCGTTACGGACGCCACGAATGAAACCGGAAGCGCGGGCCGGGGCAAGGAGGAAATCAACTCGAAAAAGACTCTTGCCTCGCAACCAATGGCGGAGAGACTTGGAGTGACAAAGCTGGATGCAGTCGCGGTGAGGCTTCCCAAGCCCGCCACGAGTCAGTTAGGAGGACGGTCAATCAATGGGCACTGGTGGCATTGGCGGGTACAGAGGGTTCTCTTCGCGTCCGATAACCCGCTCCAGTACAACCCCGTAGCTGCCCCCGCCCTCCAAACTACCCGCTCCAAGATGGGCGGCCAGATATGCCTTCCCTTTACGGTTGAACTCCGCGCCATAGACGCCCAAACCCTGTAGGATTTGCGGCATCAGGCTACGCGGATCATCGCGTCGGTGGCGGTCGCGCAGGGATTTATTGCTGCCGAAATAATACCGGACGCCGAGCAGCCAATCATCGTAACCGTGATCGCCGGCCGTAACTTCGGCAGTCAAAGCCAGACCGCGAATGGGCGTCTGATATTCCGCCTCGCCCTTGACCAGATTGTTGTGAAATGCGGTCGTGTAGGAAACGCCAAGGCGCAACTCGTCCAGTACATAATAGTCGGCGGAAATCTGGCCAACGAACCGCGTGGGATTGGTGTCTATGAATGGAGCGGCGTTGGCGTAGCTGATGGAGCCGACTCCGGCGAATAAACCGAAGGTGAAACTGCCAAGATAATACTCGCCCTCTGCGCCGACTTGAAAAGTGTCCACCCCCGACCGACCAAGATAGCCACCGGCAAGCCCGACGAGGCCAATGTCAGGATTGCGCCAGAACAAATGTCCCGCCCCGCCGTAAAAATCCTGATTGGCAATACGGCTGTAAAGCGCGTCGGCTTGAAATCCGAACTGGCGTGAAACCGGAAAAGTAACACTGCCGTCGAAGTTGTGGCCTTCGGAGGAATTCATGTTACCGCCTGCGTAGCCAATCTTGGCGTTCACCTCTTCAACGGCGGGTGGGCGCAACGTAGCACTCGTGCGGAAGTGGCTGAGGTTGCCACTCTCCCCCAAAGTTGCGGGGTTGGTTTGCGCGTGAACCGGCGCGGTCAAAACTACGAAAACAGCAAGCACGCCCAGTTTGAAAGTCATTGCTTTCACGTTCTTGAACTTGATCGAACTTAAATGGATTGTCATCTGTTTTTTGCGTTTTTCGTATTCACCATTTGCGCGGGACGCCGGCGGTTCAGTGTTGGGTATTGAGGAAGTTGCCAATGACGAAAAGTACCTGCTCCATCTGTTGCTTCAACGCCTCAGGCAATTTCGCTTCATCCGATTTCAAAGCGTCAGTGAGGACATCTTTCAACTCCTCGAAAAGCTCGGAACGCGCAGTCCAAGCGACTTGGTGCAGACGGTGGTAAAGGATAGCTGCCAAACGT
>JALOTT010000265.1 GCA_025457745.1 Verrucomicrobiota bacterium | reverse complement strand
CAACAACAAAAAGAGCCGCCCTGAAACCCGCCACACCAAAAACTGAAGTGTCACCATCAAATCAACCCCGAAAAGTAGTTTTCGGAGGTTCCCTGATGAATAGCTTGGTCTGTTCCACGCTCAGCCTTCGCCGATCAATGATCGCCGGTGGATTTCACGCCGCACACGCCCTCCATCCGACTTAGTCGCGACCAGGAGAAACCGTAAAGTGCAATCAAACCGAAGCACACCAACGGCATCAGGAAACTGACAGACATGTTGTAGACGTCGCCGAGGTGACCCATGAGTTTCGGCATCAAAGCGCCACCCGTGATGGACATCACAATGAAGGCCGAAGCTTTCTTCTTCGACTGGGAACCAAGGCCGAAGATGCCCACGGCGAAAATCGTGGGGAACATGATGGACATGAAGAAATAACTCAGAAAGACGCACCCAACGGAAATCCAGCCCAACTTGCCCATGATGACAGCGCAGACGCCGACATTGATCAGCGCATAGAAACCGAGAACCTTGTGGGCGGACCGTTTTTTCAGCAAGGCGGCCCCGGACAGACGGCCGAGCAGGAAGCAGATAAATGCGATGGACGACAAATTGCCGGCGCCTTTGTCGCTGATGGCCAGGATGCTGTCGTGGTAGGGGATCACTTGCGGAAACGCATCTTGCAAGAGGAGACGATTCAGCCGAAGGCGCGCATGGTCTTTGTCTGGATTTTCTGCCAGCAATTGCTGCGTTTTTTCGCTCAAACTGACCCCGGCAAAACGCGGCACGTCGTAAAGCGCCGGCTTGTTGTCGGCCTTGTTTAACTCTTGCCGTAGAATCCGGTTCAGATCGAGAACCAAGGCGGTTTCAAGCCCCGGCGTGAGAGGCGCACCGGCCTGATGCCCAGCCAACAGTTCAAGAGTTTTGGCGGACAACTGGCTGCCTAAAAAGGCGGATACTGCATCCGGCTTGTTCCTCAGTCGCTCCACGAATCCTGATGCGTCCTTGATCTCACTTGCGGAAAAGGACGTCCGGGTTTCGATCCAGTTCCTTTGCTTGAGAAATCCCGAGTTCCATGATTCCGGAATCGGCGGCACCATCGAATAACCGTTCCTCGTGTCCACCGTCATGCTGTTGATGAAAAAGCTGAAAATGCCGGCTTGGGCGGCCACATAAAAGAATTGCGCCAGCGTCGCCCCGGAAAAATGCGGGTGCGCCCAGATGCTGTGCGTGGAAATCTTTTTTGACGTGGATAACAGCGTCGGCACAAAGCAAAGGACGCCGACAGCCACAAGCCACCAGTACTTCTCTACATTCTGCTCGAAGACCTGCCGCTGCTGTTCATCTCCAGCGATGGCAGGAAGAATCGTATGCAGCACCAGGTAAACGGAAAGCCCCAAAGCGGCAATGTTCAGGAACATCGTCAGAAAGATGAGAAAAGAGTTCTTTTCTTTGATGGAAGGCTCCGGACCGGTCTTGTCGTCCGTATGGTATTCGTCATCGGTTTTGATATCCGGCACCGGCGCGAAGAAGAACATCACGGCGATCAGGAGGACAACGATCCCGACGCCCAGATACGGAATGAAGATCTGGCCATGCGCTTTTGTGACTCCGCCTTCGGAATAAAAGTATGCGGCACCAACAATCGGCCCCATAATCCACCCGACTCCATTTAAGGATTGCGCCAGATTGATGCGGGTGGGGCCAAACTCTGTCGGGCCGAGCACCGTCGTGTAAGGATTCGCCACGGTTTCAAGCACCGTCAACCCCATCGCGATCAGGCATACGCCCATCAGAAAAGCCCAGAACTGCGAGATCTGTGTCGCCGGCATGAACCAAAAACCGCCGACGGCAACCAGCAGGAGGCCGAAGATGATTCCGCCTTTGTAACCAAACCGGCGCGTGAGCATTCCCGCGGGAAGCGCCATCAAAGCGTAGCCCATGTAATGCGCAAACTGCACCCACGCCGACTGCGCTTTGGTCAGGTGCAGTTGATCCTGAAAATGTTTGTCCATCGTATCAATCATTCCGTTGCAAAAGCCCCAAAGCAGGAAGAGGGACGCCACGAGAAAAAACGTGAACGTCATCTTCCGTCCGTCGGATAGTGTGAAAAGGCCTTGTTTGTTTGTGCTCATGGTTGGGTAACGATTGTGGGAATTGAGATGGCTGCCATTGCGTCGGTATTAAATTAAGTGAGACTCACAACGATTGGCGGCAATGCCTATCGAAAGCAGCGTGGGGCGTCAAGTTTTCCATTGGAAAAGGGGATGCCGCCGACTTGGTTTGAAACCGTGCCAAAGAAATTATTTCTGTTGCGTCCGAAGGTGGGGAGCCAGCTATTCTGTGCGTGTGGATGGCGTCATGAAGATGCCGCCCGGGCAGGTCAACTGGATCAAATGTTATGGCTAAGAACGCGAATCTCTCCGTCGGTGATTTTCCGAAACTCAAGAAGCACCAGGTTCAACTCATCGCCAGCGGCGACCTGCGCCTCTCGGCCAACCAGGTTTGCTGGCCGGCGCAGAAGGAGATGGAGGACGCATTGTGTGCCGCCATCAAGGCGGAGGGCTGCGAAGTCGTCCGCGCGCACGCTTACAATGCGGAGGCCAGGCACGGTTTCATTGACTCGCAGCGAAAAGGCATGGAGGTCTTCAAGCAGGTTGACCCGACCGCCCCGCTCATCGTGGCAGAAGCCGTCTGGCAATACTCGCATCACGTCCTCGCCGGACTCACCACCCATCGCGGGCCGGTTCTCACCGTGGCCAATTGGTCCGGCACGTGGCCGGGACTGGTCGGCATGTTGAACTTGAACGGCTCGCTCGCGAAACAGGGCGTGAAGTTTTCCACCCTGTGGAGCGAGGATTTCAAGGACGATTACTTCAAAGCGAAACTCCGTCAATGGCTCACCACCGGCAAGTGTTCGCACAAGACCGATCACGTCCAACCGCTCGCGAAAGTCAAAGTGCCCGGCCACGCGCGCAAACTTGGCGAAGCGCTCGCCACGCAATTGCGCCGCGACAAGGCCATCATGGGCATCTTCGACGAGGGTTGCATGGGCATGTTCAACGCCATCATTCCCGATGATTTGCTGCACGCGACAGGCGTGTTCAAGGAGCGCTTGAGCCAGTCGGCGCTTTACTTCGAGAGCACGCGCGTCACCGATGAAGAGGCCCGCGCCATCCGCGCGTGGATGGAAGCGCGCGGCATGAAATTCCACACCGGCCCGAACGACGTCACCGACCTGACCGACCAGCAAATCCTCTGGCAATGCACGATGTATATTGCCGCGCTCCGCATTGCCGACGATTTCGGCTGCGACTGCGTGGGCATTCAATACCAGCAAGGATTGAAAGACATGATGCCCGCCAGCGACCTGGTGGAAGGCACGCTCAACAACGGCGAACGTCCGCCCGTGAAGTCCCGCGACGGCAAGCGCGTCCTCTACGACGGCAAACCGCTCACACACTTCAACGAAGTGGACGAGTGCGCAGGGTTGGATGGCCTCCTCACGCAACGCGTTCACGAAGCGTTGGGCCAACCGCCCGAAAACACGCTGCACGATTTGCGGTGGGGCGACTGGGACCAGTCCGGCACGACGAAAGATTACGTCTGGGTCTTCGAGATCAGCGGTTCAGCGCCACCGGCGCATTTCATTGACGGATGGGCCGGCGCAGAAGGTTTCCGCCAACCGCCGATGTATTTTCCTAAAGGCGGCAGCACGCTACGCGGCATTTCCAAGCCCGGCGAAATCGTCTGGTCGCGCATCTACGTGGCCGGTGGTGCGCTACACATGGACATCGGACGCGCCAAAGTCATCACCCTGCCCCGCGCAGAAACCGAGCGCCGCTGGAAAGCAACCACCTGGCAATGGCCCATCATGCACGGCGTGACCTATGGCGTGACGCGTGACCAGATGATGGCCAAGCACAAAGCCAATCACATCCAGTGCGTTTATGCCAAAGACGCGAAAGCCGCCGACCAATGCCTGTTCACGAAGGCCACGCTGGCCAACGCGCTCGGCATCAAGGTCAACGTCTGCGGGACAAAAGCCGACGGAAAGAAGTGGTAGAGAAGTCAATTGCCTGAATTCCGCGCCGTGTTAAACTTCATCCATGAGCGCAATCGAACTGGCCCTTGAGAAGGTGAAGCAACTGGACGAGCCGCACGCACGCCAGTTGCTGAACTGGTTGCAAGGTCAGGAACCCACGGCACCATCCGCCCGCCAACCTGCCGGAGCGATGGCCATGCTCGGCTTCGCCCGCCGGTTCCGGACAACGCCGCGCGGGACTGTAGATTGGATGAATGAACTTCGTGCGGGAGAGCGTGAGTAATGGCTTGGGTGGTGGATACCTGCCTGTTGATTGACGTCGCCGAGGCCGATCCGACGTTCGGTGTCGTATCCGCCAAACTGCTCGACAGCAAACGCGCGGACGGGCTCACCATTTGCCCTGCCACTTACATCGAACTCGCGCCGGTGTTCAACGGCGATCAAACGGCCCAAAACGAGTTTCTCTTCAACCTCGGTGTGACCTGGCTCGAAGGCTGGACGCAGCCAGACACCGAGGAAGCTCACCGCGCGTGGCACCGCTACGTCACGGCCCGCCGCACGGCCAAAGTTCCCAAGCGTCCGCTGGCGGACGTCCTGATTGGCGCGTTTGCGTCACGGTTCGACGGAATCCTGACGCGCAACGAGAGCGATTTCCGGTCGGCGTTTCCAAGACTCAACATTGCCGCTCCGTGAGAATTACCGACCAACGCCACGCTGGCCAACGCCCTCGGCATCAAGGTCAACGTCTGTGGGACGAAAGCCGACGGCAAAGCGTGGAACTGATTTGCTTTGACCGCCGAGTCTGGCAAAATCCAGCCATTGAACGGCAAAAACGAGGAAGCGCCGGAGACGTCGTGTCTCCATCTTCCTCAGAACTGATTTTGAACTATGAACACCAAAATTGAAAAATTACTCGGCGATTCGGCCAAGGGCCTCCTCGAACACAAATGCAAAACCGTCCCCAAGGAAAAGCTGCATCTTCCCGGCCCGGACTTCGTTGACCGCATCTTTGCGCCCAGCGACCGGAATCCGCAGGTGTTGCGCAGCCTGCAGTCCATGTTCGACACCGGGCGGCTCGCCGGCACGGGGTATCTGTCCATCCTGCCGGTGGACCAGGGGATTGAACATTCCGCGGGCGCGAGCTTTGCGCCGAACCCGGATTATTTCGACCCGGAAAACATTGTGAAGCTCGCGGTCGAGGGTGGCTGCAATGCCGTGGCGTCCACGCTGGGCGTGCTGGGCATCGTCTCGCGCAAGTACGCGCACAAGATCCCGTTCCTGGTGAAATTGAACCACAACGAGCTGATGACCTTCCCGAACAAGTTCGACCAGATTTATTTCGGCCAGGTCGAGCAGGCGTGGAACATGGGGGCGACCGCGGTCGGCGCGACCATTTATTTCGGTTCGGCGGAGTCCACGCGGCAGATCGTGGAAACGAGCATTGCTTTCAAGCGCGCGCACGAACTCGGCCTGGCCACAGTACTTTGGTGCTACCTCCGCAACAATGCCTTCAAGACGAAGGAAAAGGATTATCACGTGAGCGCGGACCTGACGGCGCAGGCGAATCATCTCGGCGTGACCATCGAGGCCGACATCATCAAACAAAAGCTCCCGGAGAATAACGGCGGTTACAAGGCGTTGGAAAAATACGGCAAGACACACGAGAAGGTTTACACGGAGCTTTCCTCCGACCACCCGATTGATTTGTGTCGCTACCAAGTCCTGAATTGTTACCTGGGCCGCGCCGGCTTGATCAATTCCGGGGGTGAGTCAAAGGGCAAAGGCGACCTCGAAGCCGCCGTGAAAACCGCCGTCATCAACAAGCGCGCCGGCGGCATGGGCCTCATCTCCGGTCGCAAGGC
>JALOTT010000016.1 GCA_025457745.1 Verrucomicrobiota bacterium | reverse complement strand
CTGATGGCGGCATTTGTATCGCTTAAAAAAACAGCCGACAGAAACCGATTCGTGCCAATGGCGAAGTCATCTATGTAAACCACTGCGGCGGGCAACGTCAGACCGAAGTTGCCCGGCGAACTGGGTGGCGAGTTTTCAAATTGCGAGGCGGGAAACATCACGTTCGTCCCCACCGCCGCATACGCGGTGAGGATCCCCAAGCGGCTGAAGAAGAAATTATTGAGGGAAGACGTGGAATCATCCAGGCCTTCCACCGTGAAGGTCCCGTCGGTCAAATCCACCCGCTTGCCCCCCAGTCGCAGCCAGCCGTCCACCCCGACGATGTTCGTGCCCGGGTCAACGATGTTGGTGGCCGAAACCAGCAGTTTGGGCAGATTCAACCCGAAGAAAAAATTAAAGAAATTGTTGGTATTGACGACTGAGCCCGCACTGATCGTGCCGGGGTTGTAAAAACTGGCCGCCATGCGCCGCAGGCCCGTCCCGGACGGCGCCGTGTCGAATTGAAAACCGTTGTTGCCAATCATCGTCCCCACGTTGGTGAAATTGAGGGTGTTGGCCGTGTCGTAGAGCTGCGTGTAAAACCCAGAATTCGTGAAGTTGATGCTGAAAAAACTGTGGTTGACGAAATTGACCGCGTCAATTTGCGGCGGAACGTCCGGCGGACAATTGACCACGGCGTCGTTGACGTAAAACGTGGCCGGCTGGCCCGACGCGGGTACCGCATAAAACGCGGCGCGCGCCAGCGCCAGCCCAAACAGAACGGAAAGAAACTTGTACTTCATATCGTTCGACAATCAGTTCGCTCGCGCCGGCCAGAGTGACGGGTGACGGGTGACGCGTGACGCGATTTCATAGGATCATGGGTTAATCTTGATCGCGTAGGGGCGATCCACAAACCGCGCACCAGCATCAGTCATCCGTAGCACAAAATCAAACGTCAGCCCCGCCGTGCTGTTCGTGGGCGCGCCGGAAATGGTGCCCACGTTCGGGTTCAAAATCAGGTTCGGCGGCAAGGCCGGCGACCCCGGCGCCAACCCCCAGGCATACGGCGCTTGTCCGCCGAGTACGGTGAACCCGCTGAAAACGCCCGCGTAATCGCTCCCCACCGTCCCGTTGGGCAAAGTTACCACGCCATTCGTAACCGGCCCGGTCGGGCTGACCTGGATCAGCACCTGGTTTTCCAGATTCTCGACGCTCGTGCCGTTCGGATAAACCACCGGCGCGTTGGTCGTGCCGTCGAATGAGCCCCAGATCAGCACCGTCTCTTGGGACAACTCGTCCATGAAAGAGGGGCTGAAGTTGAGGTAAACCGGGCCCACCTTGTTGAACGTGAACTGCACGTCCGGCTCAATCGTGCCCGGCCCGGCGAGGCCAGGCAGCGCGTTGGCCGAGTTGAAACTGATCGTACGGGTGGTGGAGGGAACGGCCGGCAACCCCGCCGGACCGGCCGTGAGATCAGCCGCCGAGATGAGCAGATCCGGCCGGGTCACCAGCCGCCGCACCGACTGCCGGTAGAGGGTGCTGTTGGTGATGACTCCCACCGTATATTCATCCGTGATGGGGTCGAAGAACTGGCCAATCAGCGAGTCGAAGTCGCGCCGCACGAACCGGACTTTTTCGATGCCCTGCCGCAACGCCACCGCATTGCTCACGCACGGCACGGGATGGATCTCGAAAATATGATTGGTGAAATAGGAAATTGTGCTCTGGGAAAATTGCTGGTTGTTGAGGTTGGTCACGCCCGCCGCGTTTGTGGCGGTGACCAGGTCATTGGTGACGGTGTACACGTTGGTCAGCCACGAACGAATAATCAAGACGCCGCAAGCCGAGTTGGTCGGCAGGAGGTAGTAGTCGCCGACGATCCCATTGGTGGCCACGGTCTGCCAGGTCACATTCGTGCAGATCAATCCCGGCGGCGCAATCGGACCACACGCTCCGGCTCCCACCGTCGTCGTCTGAAGCTTCTCCATGCCGTTGGTGTAGTATGAATTGGTCACCACGTTGGCGAAGGTGTGATTGTACCGGGTGGCCACGTTCGTCGTCCGGATGGTACCATTGGTGAGCGTGGCCGGGCTGCCCGCCGGCGCCCACGGCAGGTTCGTGTAGTAGGCGAACGTATTCGTCGTCACCACGAGCGTGAAGTAGGACGTGGTGCTGGCGATGATCAGACCGGGAAACAGTGCCGTCAACGCCGCCGCGTCATTGGTGGGCGCCGCCGCGACCAGCGAGGTCAGGTTCGAGGTCACGAGAAGCTGGCTCGCGTTCAGGTTGGTCGCCGCCGTCAAGGTCCCATTGCCCGCGCTCTCCACGTTCATGTTGTTCGTCCGTAACAGATACCTCAGACCCGCCACGTCATCACGCGTCAATCCGGTGTAAAAAGAACCATAATCTATCCCGTTGGCCGCCACAGCCGTGAACGTGTTTGCCAGCGGATCCACCGAAAACTCGAACGCGTCGGCCAGCGGATTCGGCGGGTTGCAGAACTCAATGATCTGATAGCTGTAAAGCACTCCGTTCACGTAACTGCTGGGCTGCAACTGATCCAACGTCGAGGTCACCGGATCAAAATTCCGCTTGATCACCAGATAAGAAACATCGGCCGGACAGCCACCGGGACCCACAAAGCGATCATGCAAGCACCACGTGTAGCGATCCGGCTCGGCCAGACCCAACTGCTCGGCCAGCAAGTTCATCATCACACTCTTCAAGTCCAGCAACGTCATCGCCTGCGCCCGGAAATTAAACCGCCGCGATTCCATCGGAAACTCCGACAAATCGCTGCTGTATTGCGACACATTCGTCAATCCGTTGTAAATCCCGATCGCCTGCTCCACCGCCAGCACGCCGTTGGAACCAAAAAAATCCAGGAAGTTCTGGTCGAACGCGTAGTAGAGCGTCGGCTTGTTCCAGCGATATTCCTCGCCCAGATTCTTGGGCGCGCCAATGTCACCCGGCAGGTCATAACCAATCACTGGAACCTGATAAGGCTCGTTGACCGGTCCCAGCAAAGAGAAGGCGGGCGCGGTCGTCGTGCCTGTCGCCAGCACCACCAACCACCAACATTGTTTCAGTAATCGCAACATAGGAATCTCAAAGTCAACGCAGCCGCAGCACGCGGTAATAGCCCGCGTTGGCACCGCCCGCATACATCGAGTCCAAGTAGCCAGCCGCGAATCGCGAACCACCAAGGTTCGACCAAGAACCCAGATTCGTCGAAACCTGCACCTGATACATCAAACCTGGCTGCGTATTCCAATTTAGATACAAGCCTTGCGCTGTGTGCTGCAGCCGGATGCGGTCTCCGTCGCTGTCGGCAAATGGTGAGGGCCAACTGAACAAATCGCCGCCAAAATAGTAAACCATCCATTCATACGGGATGCCGCCGTAGGTCAACGCGCCGTAGGTGGTATTGGTCGTTGCTCCGGAGAGCGGCGAGTGCCGGCCATCCGTCAGCACGTACGCCAGCCGGAAATAATGGGTGCTGCTCAGCCCCAGACCGCCCATCGTCCACGAATTGCTCGCCACCGTCGCCGTCGGCGTCGCCGCGCCGTCAGCATAGACTTCGTAGTTGGCCACGCTGAAGCCTGCCAACGCCGGCCAAGTGATGCTTAGCGCGTTCGAACTCAGCACGGACACAAACGGCGGATCGGGTGCCGGGATCGGCTGCGTCGTGGAGGCGTAGCGCTGCGCATACAGATCAAAACTCGCCGGGCCGCCCACAAAACTCGTCCACGCCACCAGAAATCGGCCGTTGCCGTCCGAAGCCAGCGCCGGATGCATCTGCTGGCTGATCGTGGTGGTGTTCACGCGGAACTCGGTGCCGGCTGGCGAACCGTTCCCGCGCAGGAACTGGCCATAGACTCCCTCGCGCGCTCCGTCCTGGCCGAGACTCATCCACACCACCAGGTAGTCGGTCGCAATCGCGCTGACGCGCGGCGCAATCTGGTCGCCGTAAAGCATCGTGTTGACCCGCCGCACCGTCCCGCCCGCGCCCGCACCGTTGACCGGTCGCGCGAACACATCCCAACTGTTGCTGCGCACCACGACGTCTTTCTGCATCCACGCCACGATGAATCCGCCATCTGACGACGGCGCCACGCTGGGATTGGCGCAGACGTCCATGCCGTTGTTGATCAGGAGCTCGTCGCTCGCCGCGGCGCCGCCGGCGTGAAACAGTCGGGCGTAAATATCCACACTCGGGGTGCCAATCACCGCGGGAGGCACTCCATTGGTCCAATCGAATTGCTCATTAAAACCCGACCGCTGCTGCTCGGACACCCACATCACCACGTACTTCCCGTCGCTCAACGCGGCCACCGCCGGCGAACGCTGGTTGTAAGCCGTGGTCAGGTTGACCAGAAACTCGTTGCCCAGCTTTTGGCCCGTGGAAGAAAATCGCTGCGCGTACACGTCCTGCAGGCTGTTGGCACTTTGCTGATTGAAGCTGCCCCAAACGATCATGACGTCCCCGTTTGCAAGCGTTGTAACGGCCGGGTTGACTTGCGCAGCGTTCGTGAACGTGTTGACGAGAATGTCGCCGGTGGCCCACGTGTTGCTGGCAGACAGGAAGCGCGCGTAAATCCGCTGGTAGCCCTGCCGCCCGCCCTGCCACACGAACACCGCGCCCCCGCCGTTGAGCAGCGCCACGCGCGGCTTGTCCTGGTCGTTCGCCCCCTGCTGGTTCACCCGAAATGAACTCAGCGTCGCGCTTAAACTGCTGTCCAACCGCTGCGCGCTGATGCCCGAGCCGCTCCCATCCGTGCGGTTGTCCTGCCAGACCAAAAATCCGCCGTTGGGTTTGAGGCTCACATCCGGAAATACCTGATCCCCTGGCAACACGCCGGCAACGGGGTATTCGCCCCCTTGCGGCGCATAATTGCCTGCGGCGTCTGCCCCGGAAGCGTCCGGCGCAAGCAGCGCCAGCGTCCAGCAGCAGGCGAGCCCCGAAAGCGTTCGGGGCGCGTTCTGCGACCAGGTTTTGAATTTTTTCACTCGGTTTTTCGAAAACAACAGTTGTTCTTGATTCATGGGCAAGGCTGACCCCGAAAGCGTTCGGGGTTAGCCTGGCTTAACTCGTCAGCCATACGCCAAAACCCCCACCGCCCGAACAGTTCCGCCAGCCGGCCGGTATCCGCGGGCTTGACCGCCAGTGCGTCCACCGAAAAGTCACAGGGCATTTCGTCTTTCAACCGCACCAGTTCCACGTTGCGCCGCACCGCCGCCGCCGACGCCGCGAGGGCGGCCCGCAATTTCTCCGATTTCACCTCGTCCAGCCGCCGATACAATTCCGCCACCGTGCCAAACTGGTTGAGCAATTCCGCCGCGGTCTTCGGCCCCACGCCCGGCACGCCGGGCAGGTTGTCCACCCGGTCGCCCACCAGCGCGAGCCAGTCCACGATTTGGGCCGGCTCCACGCCGGACTTGTGCCGCACCTGTTCCGCCATCCACACGGTGCCGCCCGGGTCGCCGTCCGGCAGGTGCGGTTTGAGCAGGCCGATGCGGCCGGAGTGACGGGTGACAGGTGACGAGTGACGCGATTCCGCCACGCCATTCTCGTCACTCGTCACTCGGCACTCGTCACTCGTAACGAGTTGCATGAAATCTTTGTCCGCACTGGCGATCACGACTTCAAAATCCGCGTCCGCCGCCCGCCGCGCCAGGCCCGCGATGTAATCGTCCGCCTCGACCCCGGCCCGGCAAAATGTCGCCACGCCCGCCGCGTCCAGGTAGCGCACGAGGTCATCCAGTTGCTCCCGGAGTTCCGCCGGCATCTCCGGCCGTTGCGCCTTGTAGCCGGGCCAGGCCCGCACCCTTTCGGCGCTCAGGCCGCCGTCCCACACGACGATCAGATGTGTGGGCGGTAGTTTCCGGCCCTCTCCCCCCTCCCCGGATTGAGGATTGCTGCCGGCAATCGGCAATCGGCAATCGGCAATCGGCAATGCTTGAGAGGGCCACAAAATACCGGCGCGCATCTTGGCCAGCATCTTGACGAAGCCAAAAATGGCGTTCGTCGGCGCGCCCGCCGGCGAACGCAACTGGCGTATCGCATAAAACGCGCGATAGGCGTATGCGTGACCGTCAACAATCAGCAGGCGCCGGAGGGCCGGCGTGTGGCGGGTGACGGGTGACGAGTGACGCGATTCCGCCGCGTCCTTCTCGTCACTCGTCACTCGACCCTCGTCACCCTTTTGAGTTGACTCCGCAGGCCGGGCGTCGGGGGCGTAAAGCCCCATGGGGCCACGCCGGCCGGCGCCGGTCGGCGCCGGCAGACAGGCTCGCCCCTTTATGCGGGCGGCCCGGCGCTCGACGCTTGATTCCCGACTCTCGACACACAACACCATTTTCTTATCCTTTCGCTTAGGGCGTCGCCGCAAACGGGCGCTGCGCCGGGATGCTGTCGGGGTTGAACGGCAGCTCGTCTTCCGTGTGCCACCGGTTGCCCGCCGGGTCAATGATGGTCGGCGTGACGAAGATCACCAGGTTCTTCTTCGTGGTCGAGGTGGATTCGCTGCGGAACAGTTTGCCCATCACCGGCAGGTCGCCCAGCACCGGAACTTTGTCCTTCGATTTCTGCACGTCTTCGGAGATCAGCCCGCCCAACACCACCGTCTGCCCGTCCCACACGATCGCGCTGCTCACCACCTGCCGCACCCGCAGTTTCGGCAGCGGCAACACGGAGGCGACCGATTGCCCGCCGCCAGTGACGGTCCGCGGCACGAAGAGCGCCGCCGTTTCCAGGTCATACCCCTCAAACGTGGTCACGGTGGGGATGATGGTCATTTGAACGGTGTAGCCGTCGGCGGAGACGTAGGGGATCACATCGAGCACCGGGCCGAAGGGCAGGATCTGTGTCTGGGGGGTGACGAATACCGGCGCGGCGGCCTGGACGGTGGTGCCGTTGCCCACGCTGCCCGTGCCCTGGCTGTTTTGCCCGCTGTTTTGGTCTATGCCGGTGACGATGGTTCTCATTTCCACGGCCTGCATCTGCGCCTGCCGTCCGCTGACGGTGGTCACTTCGGTGGACGATAATACGTCCACGCCCGTGCGCTGTTCCAAAGCCTTCATCACGACGCGAAATTGCGGGTCGGTCAGGATGCCCGTGAACGTGGCCAGCGCCGGCGCATTCAGCGCGTTGGCCAGTCCCCCGGTGATGAGCCCGTCGGTCGCCGACGGGGCAATGGCGGTGCCGAAGAATGAACTGCCGGGGAAAACGCCTTCCGGATTGGCGGCGCTCGGCGCGCCGTTGAGGGAGGGCTGCGAGCCGCCGGAACCAACGATGGATTTGTTGTTCATCAGGAAATTGCCGAGATACCAGTCGAACCCGACGGCGCGATTGTCAATCTGGCTGATTTCGACGAACTTGGCTTTGACGTTCACCTGGGGCGGTGTGACGTTAAGCACTTGAAGCGCCGCCTCAATGACGTCCAGGTCCTCCAAGGTGGCCCGCACCAACAGCAAGCCTTGGCGGTCGTTGAAAAAGACACTTTTGGGCAGACTCAGGTCCACCCCCAAGGTGGTGAAGAAGGTTCGCACCGCGGCGGAGGCCTCGTCGGTGCCGTTGGTTTTGGTGATAAATCGAAGCCCGCTGCCGCTCTGACCGCCTTGGCCGCCCTGGCCGCCCTGGCCGCCCCGTCCGCCCTGACTGCTCCCGCCCGCCACATTCACGCGCGGCACATAGAGCCCGCTGTCCCCCTGGCCGCTCTGCCCGCCTTGCCCGCCGCCGCCGCCGCCGCCGCCTCGTCCGCCTCCGCCTCCTCCGCCTCCGCCACTGCTCGTGCTGATGTCGCCAACGCTGATGGCACCAACACTTTCCAGGCCCTGGTAAAACGTATTGGGGTCAACCTTGAAGGTGCGGTTGTAAAGCGTTTGCGCTTCGCGGCCCTTGAACGAAAATACAATGGCGTAGTCTTCAATGGAAAATTTGATGGGCTTGTCGGCGACCTTGATGATGGCGTCGAGCACGTCCGCCAGGCGCACGTTATTCAGCGGGGGATTGAGCTTGATCACGGTATCGCCGATGACGCCCGCGCCAGAAGCGTCCGGCGGCGCGGCGAGGACTGGCAGTCCGGTCGCCGGGTCCACGAGTTGCGCGCCGGCGGGCGGGGTGACGGTTTCCACATTGGGATTGATGATGAAATTAAGGCCCTTTTTTTCGGGGTCGCGCGCCTTGGCCTCGACGCTGAGGACTTTGACGATTTCACTCAACGGCAGGCTTTCCACGTTGGCGGGCGGGAAGGTGTCGAGCTGAATCGCGCTGAGTTTGGCGACGAGGGCCGAGCGGCCTTTGCTCGTGTAAATTTTTTCGCTCCGCGCATAGGGATTGGGCACGGGGAGGAGTTCGCGCTGGGGCAGGGGCGACCAGTCTTGCTCGACTTTCACGATGCGATCCTTGGAGCTTTGCTCGCGGCGACGTTCGGCTTCCGCGTAGCGGGCTTCCTTGACGAGGCTCAAGTAGTAAAAGGCCGCGCGATTTTCCGGATCCAGGTTCGTGGCCTGTTTCAGCCTGGCCTCGGCCTCGTCGAGCTTGCCCATTTCCAGCAGGAGCTTGCCGTCCTGCACCAGCGTGGCCACGTCCATTCGTTCGTTCTGTATGGCGGCGGCGCGTTCCACGGTGGCGGCGCTGGGGATGCGTCCCTTTTGCCCGGCCAGCAGTTTCTCATTTTGTTTCATGAAGGCGAGTCCGGCTTCATTTTTCGGATCCACCTTCAGCACGCGCGTGGCGTGGGTCCTGGCCGCCTGCAAATCGCCCCGACTTTGCCGCGCGCGGGCCAGTTCAAGTTGAACGCCAACCAGCCCGGCCACCGCCGCCGCGGCCTCGGGGGACTTGAAGTCGCCGATGCCTTGCACCAGTTTGTAGGAATCTTCGTAAATTTTGGCCGCGGCGGGGAGGTCCTTGCGCGCCTCGGCGCTGCGCGCCTCGCCGAGTTTCTGACGGAGCAAGATCGTGTCGGCCTGGCGGCGCACGGCTTCGTTGATGGCCGCGTCTGTGGGCGCAGTTTGCGACCAGCTGACCGGGGCGGTTCCGATCAGCAGGATCAGACCGACCCAGGCGGCGCCGACTTTGACCCGGCGGAAGCCAGGGAGTTTTCTGCCGGCGGTTTCCACCGTTCCGCAAGGCGGGAAGGCGGCGCCGAGGCGAGGGCGAGGGGAGAGAAAGGCTGCTTTTGTCATGGTTTGGCTTCGGTTTCCAAAAAAATGTGCCGCGGTTTTTATGATCCGGGATTATAGGGTCTGGACGTTTTTTTACCCGACGGGGCGGAAAATACAACTTCGTTTGTCGCAATGGCAACAATAATATAGTCCTCGCTGGCGATGCGGATGCGCGCCCCGACGCGCTGGTTGATCCACGACCGGCTCTCGGGCGGGTATTTCAGGTCGGCCAGGTAGCCGTCCACGCGCTTGAGGGGCTTGCCTTTGCTCAACGACGCGCGTTCGCCGGAGTCGTTCAACTCGAGCACGAGTTCGGCCGGGTTGTCCGCCGGTCCCTTCAATTCGCGCAGGGTGAAGATTTCCTTTTTCTCGTTCAGAACCGCCGTGGTCTGCTTTTTTCCCCGTTGCGACGGTTTGGGGGCCGCCTCCTGGTCCACGCCGATGACGTAGCGCGCGCCGGCGTCGGACATCATCACCGAATCGAGTGTGATGATGGTGTGGAGCGGAGTGAACTTGGTAAAAACCATGGCTTCAATGCCGATTTCATTCCCGCGCGCGATCTTCTTCCACGTTCCGTCGGTCTTTTTCTGCCACAGCACGGGATTGAACAGCTTGTGGTCCATGGAGAAATCCAAAAACATGGGCGCGGCGGCCCGTGCCATCAGATTGGTCGCCCGCGACAAGTCCAGCGGCGGCAGCGCCTTGATGGGGCGGTTAATGATTTCATCGGCCTTGACACGCTCCGAATCACGTTCGCTGGAGATCATCCAAGGTAGGAGCGCGGCGCCCACGGCCAGACCCGCGAGCACCACACCCAACAGAACCTTCTCGTAATGTCGCTTGAAGAAATCCATGCGTGGTTATTTGTTTTGGCCCTCTCCCCCCTCCCAACCTCCCCCCTCACCCAAATGGGCGGGGGTGAGGGGGGTGGAGGGGGGAGAGGGCGATTTCATTTCTTCGGCAGCAGTTTCACCAGCTCAACCTGCAGCGTGACCCGGAGTTGTCTTTCGCTCAGCAGGGCGGCCTTCGCGGCCGGTGCTGGTGCGACATAGTACTGGGGTGTCGCCGCCGGCATCGTCGGCATCTTTCCACCAATACCATAGCGATCATAGCGCCTCGACATATCACTATCCGGTCCGGCAAGTGTCGGAACCGGCGCGGCGCGATAGATGGGCACAACCGGCGCGACGGGGGCGTCCAACGGCGACTCCGCGACGGTCGCCGCCGCCGGTTCGACGTTCAGGCCTTTTACCACGAACGCGTTGGGCGAGTTGGCCAGGCCCGCGAGCACTTGGGCGAGCTCGGGGCTGAATGAACGGAAAGTGATCTGATACGGCGTCAGCACGGCCAGTTCGTTGGTTTGCGAATGGAATTCGACGTATTCGGTTTGGGGTCCGGTCAAGTCGTCGGTCGAGATGCGTTCGCGCTGGATGCCGTCGAGGTGATTGACCCTGGCCTTGATCAGCACGTCGCACAGCGCCTTGACCTCGCCTAATTGCACGGCCAGGGGTTTGAGGCTGCCGGGGGCGAAGTTCAGCAGGCGGAACTGCTGGGAGAAGGAAAATTTGAAATCCGGCGGCAACAAGACGCTGGCGCGGGCCGCCTCGCGCGTCAGTTGGTCAACGGTCCGGCGCAGGGCGGCCGTGAACTCGCCGCTCGTCACGTTGGTCGTGTCGGGAATTGCTGCCGGGGATTGGAAATTCCGGGCCGCCCCGGCGAACACGTCGCGGATTTCCTTCTGCTGCTCGCGCGCAAGCTTGATGTTGTCCACTTTGCCAAAACCGGGATGGATCGGCTGATTGTTCAGCCGCTTGATTTCTTCGTACGCTTTGTTCAGTTCCTCGCGCGCATCGGCGTTGTGCTTCCAACCCTTGAAATTGTAAAACCCGGCAAAGCCCAGCAAGGCCACTGCCGCCACGGCGCCAATGATAAAAAATAAATTTCGCTTGATCCAGGCCATACTAAAGTTTGAATGGTTGTTTGAGCGCCAGCGTGATGCCAAAGGTGAAGGTGCCGGTGGCTTCGTCGGGCATGATCTCGCTGGAGAATTGCGTCCCATTGGGATCGAACAACGGGCTGTCTTTCAATTCCTTTTCCAGCGTGAAAGCGATGTCGGTGTTGGCGGCGGCGGACACTTGCGTCAGACTGACGGCGCGAAAGATCAACGTGACCGTGGCAGTTTCGTTGGGGCCTGCCGCAGGCGCACCCAGTACCGCAGACGGATCTGTTCCCGGCACTGGCTCGGCAGGCCCCGGGGGGAGACCGTACCGAAGCTCCCGCATTCTTCTCTGCTCGAGATTCATGTCCTCCTGCGGGTTGGAACCTGCCGCAGGCGCACCCGGCACTGGCTCGGTAAGCCCCGGGGGGAGACCGTACCGAGCCTCCCGCATTCTTCTCTGCTCGGGATTTATGTCCTCCTGCGGAACCGGCCCGCCTCCCGGAATCCCTCCGGGCAGCATAAAGTTCGGATCCGCCATGCCCGCCGCAGGCGACATGGTGGTCAACCGTTCAATCCACACGCCGGCGTCGGTGCCATTCAATTTGCGCTTGGTGAGATCCTCCACGCGCATCAACACGGTCCGGACTTCCTTCAAGATGTCCGCCCAGTAGTAGCGGTTTTCCATCCAAGCTGTAACTTGTGCCAGATCATTCGTCGCGTTCTTCCAATCCTTGTGGTAAGCCTTCTTAAACTGGATTTCCTTCTGCACGAGCGGATCGATTGTTTCCTTGAGTTTTGCCGCCTGTTCCTTTTTCACGTCCGCGAGTTTCTCGAACAAATAACCGACCGCGAACGCCATCAGCACCAGACTGGCCAGGGTGGCGATGAAATACGGCTTCTTCTGATTGAAGCTCTGCCAGCGCAGCGTGCTCTCCGGCATCAGGTTTAATTCCACCGGGCAATGCGCGAGATTCCGCAGCCCCAGCCCCACCACCTCGCCAAGCGAATGGGCCACGCGCGCCAGCTCCTCGAGATTCACGGCCGGATCAATCTGCACGCTGCGGAGCGGATTGAAGTATTCCACCGGCACGTTGAGTTTTTCGGCGAAGAACTGCGCCGTGTAGGGCATGATGGACGCGCCGCCGGAGAGGAACAGTCGTTGCGGCGCCGACCCGCCCTGTTGCCCGCGATAAAATTGCAGCGTCTGGTTGACCTGGATGTGCAACCGCGTCATGAACTGCCGCGCGATCTTGGAAATGGCCGCTTGGTGCGGGTTCTCCGGCTCTTCGTAAGCACCGCCCAGGCTCACGAAGCCCTCGTCAATCTTGATCTTGTCCGCGACGTCGAACTTGAGCTTCGATTCGTTCGCAAAATCCTGCGTGATGGAATTGGCGCCGAGATTGATGCTGCGCGAAAATACCTTCCCTTTCTCGAAGAATAACAGGGTGCTGGTCTTCGCGCCGATGTCCAGGAGCATCGTGCAATCTTCCAGGTCACCATAGTTGTAGCGCAGGGCGTTGCACAACGCCGCCGGCGACACGTCGCACAATTGCAGCCGCAGCCCCGCTGTCTCCGCCACGCGAAACAATCCCTCGACGATGTCCGATTTGATCGCCACGAGCAGCACTTCCAATTCGCCACCGGCGGACGTGCTGAGAATCTGATAATCCCATACCACCTCGGCCAGCGGGAACGGAACGTTCTGTTGCGCCTCATACTGGATGATCTGCGTGACCTTGCCCGAATCCACCGGCGGTAGCTTCACAAACTTGGAAAACACATGGAAACCCGGCGCACACACGTTGACGTCTTTGGCCTTGATGCCTTTTTCGGCGATGACGTCCTGAAGCGCCTTGAGGATAACCGCTTCGCGCTTGGTCTCCTGTGAAGCTTCGAGGCCCAGCGATTTGATGACGAACTGCTTGAGGCGCAGGCCGCCGGCTTCGTTCACTTCAAACTCGGCCAGCTTGAGACTGCCTGCCCCAAAATCAACCGCCAAGAATGACTTCGCGTTCAGCATGACTGTCGTCGCTCAATAAATTGTTATCGCGCCCCAAACGGGTTTTGGGAGATCGCGGGTCATGGTTACGCGAATTCAACAGAGTGGTCAAACCAAAATCTCGGATTTTCTCGGATTTTCTCTCGAATTTTCTTCAGGCCGGTTGTGTCCGACCGCGATTTGAAGCGCGCAGCCGGCGTAAAGCCGCGTGGCGGCCATACCGCTATCCGCGGGCGTAAAGAATTATTTGGCCATTGCGCGCCGCCTTGTTAATTTTCCGAAATGGAACTGTTCTATAAGATATTGAAGACTGCAGTCGAAGGCGGCGCGTCGGACGTGCATCTCAAGATCAACGCGCCAGTCATTTTTCGCATTAGTCGCGAACTCATCGCCGTCGAGTGCCCGAACCCCACAAAGGAGTGGATGAACAACATTGTTGAAACCATCACGCCGGCGCACTTGCGGCAACGGTTGCAGGAGGAGCGCGGGATTGATTTTTCCTATTTCGTGCCGGGCATCGGGCGCTTCCGCACCAACTTGTTCCAGCAACGCGGCGAATGGTGCCTGGCCATGCGCCACGTCAAAACGAACGTGCCGAGCTTTCAGGAGCTCGGCCTGCTGGAGCAGATCAAGACAATCGCCTCGTCGCCCCGCGGCATCGTGCTCCTCGCCGGTTCAACCGGTTGCGGCAAATCCACCACGCTCGCGGCAATGGTCGAACACATCAACGCCAACTTCAAACGGCATATCGTTACGCTGGAAGACCCCATTGAATACGTCTTCGAGGACAACCAATCCGTCATCGAACAGCGCGAAGTCGGCCTGGACACTCTCTCGTTTCATACTGCGCTCCGGCACATTTTGCGCCAGGACCCGGACGTCATCATGATCGGTGAAATGCGCGACGACGTCACTTTCACCTCAGCCATGAGCGCGGCGGACACCGGCCATCTCGTCTTGTCCACCGTGCATACGACCAACGCCTCCCAGACCGTCAACCGCATCCTCGACTTCTTCAAAGCCGACGAACGCGAACAAATCCGGCGGCAACTCGCGGGCACGTTGCAAGCCGTGATCTGTCAGCGCATGGTCCCCACCATCGCGGGCAGCATGACCCCCGCGCTGGAAATCATGATCAACACGCCCACCGTACGGAAGCTGATCGAGGAAAACCGGCTGGACAAACTGCCCGCCGCCATCGAGACCGGCACCGAAGACGGCATGTTGAATTTCAATCAGGCGCTGTTCAATCTGGTCAAGGAAGGCAAAATCACGGAGAAGGAAGCCCTCGCCAAGGCCACCAACGCGCAGGCGCTCGAGATGAATTTCAAAGGCATCTTCCTCGACGAAGGGCGGAGGATTCTCTCGTAGCAAAAGCACGCGACCGCGTCGGCACTTCCCCTCCGGCCCGCCTCCACTTCGTTTCGGCGCGGTTGCGCCGAAGCCGGAGCCGAAGGCGGAGGAGGGGTCAGGGGTAGGTTCCGTGCCGGAAATATTATTATCTCATCGCTTTGACCCGGGGATTGACCATCGTGACCCGCAACCCGCAGGACTTCCCGGAAGTGCCGGTGGTCAATCCGTTCGAGGATTAGCAAAGTCAGCCCCACGCCCGCATTGACTCGCCCCATGCGCTGGTCAGATGGGACCTGGACGAAACCCTCGGTGGCAACGCCATTCGAGGCTCAAGCCATCAATGACCGGATATCTTTCGTCTGATTTTTTCCAAATCTTTCCCCTCTGGCATTACGAACAAACACTTGCCGCCGCTGCGATTTTCCCACACTGCGCCGACAGCCCGCTTCTCCTCTGCATCGGCAAACAAATGTTCACCCTTGTATTCCACCACCAGCACGCGGCTATCGTTGAGTTGGCAGAGGAAGTCGGGATAAAACCAATTCTTTGAGGTTTGCAGTCGGAACGAGGTCGCCTTGTTCGCAAGATTCCGCACCCAGAGTTTCACTTCTGGCAGATCACCGTCGAGAAATTGCGCGCATTTGAATTCGTCACGCAATGTTCCGTCTGCCCGTTTCTCCGGCAGTTCGCCCGGCTTGGACCCGAAGTAATGTTTCTTGAATTGAAAGCCGCCCTCGTAAAGCCAGCTTGGTTCGTAGCTCATCGTTTTGAAATTGATCACGCGCTCGTCACTGACGGTCAGCGCCGAGCCCGGCAAAAGAAATTGCTCAAACGCCGCGCTCCGTTCACTGTCACGATGTTGCTGAATCCGTTCCTCAATTTGTTCCCTCAAACGAAAGCGATCTAGCGCGAGCACGCCCATGTCGGCGATTCCATACTTTGCCATGAGGCCGCGAATTACCTTGCGCAAAAACTCTGCCGATTCGCCGGCGGGAATGTCCTGATGATCAATGTGCCGGTCCAACCACGCGACCAAATCCTCCAGCGCCCAATCGCCCGAACCACCCAGCGCGATTACTTGCTGGTGTAGAGTCGCCACGAAATCAGTCTCCGCCTTGTCCTGCAACACTTGTGTTTGCACTTCGCCTTTTGTGCCGATGTCCACCAAACCCGCTTTCCCTGCCGGACGTTTCAAAGGGTTGTAGCCGTCGGCCAGCGAGGCGTTCTTCACGCTTAATTTCCACGGGTGCTCAAGGAGAAACGTGCTCTCGAACTCGAACAACATTCCGTTCTCACGCACGCAAAGCAACGGCACGATGAAATCAATCTGCTTTTCGTAGGGCGATGGCTCGCGGGTCTTTCCAGTCCCGCCAAATGCTTTGTCTAGCTCGCGCACCAGTTCAACCGCTTCCGCAACCTTCGCTTTCGCTTCCGGTGTCTTCACGCAACTCGCCAGCTTTTCCGCTTCCACCTTGTCCAGTGGGACAAGCACGGTGATTGCGCCGCTGGCCGTATCAATTCGCGCTTTGCCCGCCAGCGCCGTCACTTGTGCTTGTGCCACCGTCGCGTCAATGTCCGTTGGCGACACCTGCACCGTCTTGGGCTGCGCACCGAGCGGCAGCGCCCCTTGTGAAACCGGAATGATGATTCGTTCCGCTTCCGCCCTCGTGAATCCGTTGCTCTCCAGTGCTTCCCTCAACTCATTCAAAACTTCCGGCAACGAATCCGAAACGGAAAACGCATACGCGCAATTCAGGTCGGGATGCTGCTTCGCCTGCGCGTTCGGCAACCGGAGAATGCGCCCGACGATTTGTTCAATCGCCGTGGCCGAGCGCGTCTCCTTCAAACTGCAAAGCACATAGGCAAACGGACAATCCCAACCCTCTCGCAATTTTTGAACCGTGATGATGATTCGCACGGCGGGTTCTTTCGCGGATTTGATGTCGTCCGCACTTGGCAACTCGTCGTTCGTGCCAACCGAGATTTTCACCTGGTCCTTGGCAATGCTAAACTCGCTCGCCAACCGCTCGCGCAACGGCTCGCAAGCATCCACACGCTCCGCCTGGATCAACATGATTGGCCGCAAATACTCAGCGGTCTTTTGCGCCTCGGCGATTGCGATCTTTTCCAAGTCGCCGCGCAACGTGATGGCTTCGGACAGGAGTTGATCCTTTTGACTTGGATGCCGGGTGATAACGCGCAATGGCAATTTCACCATGTCCGCCGCCTTCAATTCCGCCGCAGAAACGTGATGCAGCACGTTCGATGGCGCTGCGCCGGTGCGCGCGGGCGTGGCGGTGAATTCCACGATGCATGACGGCAAAACATTGCCAAGTGTTGCAAAGGACAAGTCCGTCCGCGCGTTGTGCGCCTCATCCACGATGACGATGGGACGCCGCAACCGCAGCATGTTGACGAGCGACGGCTTTGGTTTTCCGTCCGCGCCCGGCAACAATTCCGCGAGCCGGTCGGCGGGCACGTTCAGCAAATGTTCCGAGAAACTTCCGTTCTGGTCATAAACTTTCCGTCCCGTCGTGTCTTCCACGCGGAAAGCCTGAATCGTGGAAACGATCACCACCGTCTGCCCGTCCACGGTTGCGCGGGGAAGCCGCAATGCTTCTTCAATCGTCACCACCTCCACCGAACCGCACGAAAGTTCCAATGCGCGGCGATATGGGTGACGCGGGGCGCGTAACGCATCGGCGGTCTGGTCGAGAATCGTGTTGCTGGGCACGAGCCAGAGAACCACTGCGCGTTCGGCGCGCATGAAATCCGTCATGGCCAGTCCCGCCGCGTGACACGCCAGCAAGGTTTTTCCACCGCCCGTCGGCACGCGCAGGCAGACGTAAGGCATTTGCGGCTTCATCCCGGCGACACTGACCGGAATATACGGAGTGGCCGTGCCGAAAGTGCGCGCTGTGATTTCACGGAAAGCCGGTTCCGGATTCTGCAACCGTGCTGCCATGCGGAAGAAATCCCGCAGCGAATCCAGCACGCGCATTTGATATGTTTTCAGGGCAATCATCGGGAATGCCTTATGATGGCGGCTCTACACCCCGGTGGCCGCCCAACTGGTTTGATTTGGTTTGACTGGGTTTGACTTGGCTTCGTTTCAGTGCCGGGCCATAGGATTCAAACATGGCAAAAAGCCTTGGTTTACGATGGTTTTCATACGTTTCCCGTGGGATGACTATGGCTTCGTTTGGTAATTTCATCCTTCCTGGTTGAGTTTTGGCGCGGCTTGGCCGGCTTGCGTCTGGAATTCTATGGCCGGATTCAGTCGGATTTGGTCGGATAAAGCCGGATGGGGTCGGGTTGGTACCACGCCTTGCCCGGCGGAGTAGGTCCGCTGCGCCGTCCATCAATCCCGCTGTGGATTCGTGGGTTAGGCTCATGACACTTTGATTTCGTAGGGAGTCTGCCGGACGATGATGCGCTCCGACTGCAAACGGTCTTTGCCGAGCAGACAACCGGCGCAATAAATCACCTTCTGCCCGTCAAACTTGGGCAACTGCGCGAGCACGCCGCGCGTCAAAATGTTCCCCCCGTTCGCGCTCTTGTCGCCGAGGATGCCGTTGAACAAAAGATAAATTCCCACGCCGCGACAAATGCCGAGCAGCGGAGATTTCGAGTAGGGCGCGTCACTCCGTGCGCGCCGCTGTGTGTCTGCCGATGACGGCGCGCACGGAGTGACGCGCCCTACCTTGTCTGGCAGCGGCTCGCCGGTCTCGGTGAAATAGACGTGCCGCGCCAGATCCGCGAAGCGCACGGACGGTTTGATCTGCCCGCGCTCGTCAAACAACGGCTCGCCCAATTCGCAGAAGCGGAAGCCGCCGCTGAGTCCTTCCACCTGTTCGCCCTTTGCGTTCGCGTAGCCTTCCGCAACGCGCTTGACGCGTTCGCGCGTGATGTCCCGCGCAATTTGTGGTTTCATTTCCAGAAGCACAAAACGGCGCTTCTGATTATCAGCTTTGTTCAATTTTAGTACGGCGTGCCCGGTTGTTCCCGAACCAGCAAAAGAATCAAGAATCAAATCGTCACCGCTGGTCGTGAAGCTCAATAGCTCCTCGATCAAGTCAGTCGGCTTGGGGAAATCGAATGGTCGTTTATCGTCGGGAAAAATCTCTTTGATCTCATTTGTTCCGATGCGACCGTCCAACTCAAATAAACTCGATAATTTTGCACGATAATCCTTAACGTAGAGCTTCAGTTCGATAATTTTTGTTTCGTCATCGCCGAAAATAATGCGCCCTTGCTCGCGCAATCTTTCCGCGGTCTCTTTCGGGAAGCGATAACCCATCATTGGCTCTGCGCAAGGTTTCCCGGTAACGGGATGCAATATGTCGTATCTGTAACCCTCTTTACCGGGGTTATGCACGCTCTGGCTACCAGTGAAAATGCCGCCATCATCAATAAATTTGTAGCGGTCAAAAGGCCACAGGAACTCTTTGTTCTTGCGAAACCATTTTGAGTATTGCTCCTGCCTTTGATCTGGCTCTTTGAACTCCCCGATGAACTGTTCGCCGAGTTCCAAGAGCTTGGTTTTCACAGCGAGGTTTGTGGATTTCCATTCGCTTGGAAGCCGTGCTTTGTTCTTCGCATAGCAGAGCACGTATTCATGTTCAATGGCGATATTCGTCGGGTTGTTGTCCGTCACATTTTTCCAAACGATTGTTCCTGCGCGATTCGTTGCGCCAAACAATTCGTCAAGAATGAGACGGAGGCTTGGAAATTCGTTCTCATCAATGCTGGCAAATAGCACTCCGTCTTCCTTGAGAAACTTTTTGAGCAACGCCAATCGCGGATACATCATGCAGAGCCACTTTTCATGGCGTGACAAGTCCTCAGCTTCCGCGCCGACAACTTTCCCCAACCATTCGCGGATTTCGGCGCTGTTCACGTTGTCGCTGTATCGCCAGCCCGTGCGCGTGCCCTTTTCATCCCGTTCGTCCACGCCGGTGTTGTAAGGCGGGTCAATGTAGATGCACTTGACCTGTCCGGCGTAGAACGGCAGCAGCGCCTTGAGCGCAACGAGATTGTCGCCCTGCACAATGAGATTGCCGCTGCCGGGATCGCCGCACGCCAGTTCGGGAACATCCTTGAGTAGATGAAAAGGCACTTGGTGGTGATGGTTCACCACTGCTTCTTTGCCAATCCAGTTAAGTGTGGGCACAGGGTAATTCGCTCGCGCGCGAATCAGCCCTGTTGGGAGACTGTCTCTGTGGGAACTCTGGTGCCTGAAATAAAAATGGGACGCATTTACTTACGTCCCAACACAGGCACCTCGGAGGGCCCACAAGAGAACGCTTTCAATGCGCCCCGGTTGGGGCGCACTTCAAGCGCTGCGTCTTGTCGAAATTTCCGAGGTTTCGTGTTGGACAGCAGCCGAAGCTACGCGAAATGATTTTGGTTAAATGATTTTCTGGTCGTTTGGTTTTTCCGAACGGGGCGAGTGTGCGCGGGAAATTTATCAGCGTCAATCTGCGTTCACCGGGCGCGACGCAAATCCAAATTCGCCCAAGAACTGCGCCGCTGGCGCTTCGACGTGGATCATTCGATTCGTGAACGGATCGGGAAAGCCGAGACGAACTGCGCGAAGCGCCAGCCGCACGCGGCCTTTGGAGACGGTCACCGCCGCCTTCGGATTGTAAAGCGGGTCGCCCAAGACCGGATGTCCCGCCGCCGCGCGACACGGCGGCGCGTCAGTCGGCGAATTGGTCGTTGAAGGTTTTCACGTCAACGCCAAAGCCAGGTGAGCAGCGGCGCGACGGCGAGACTCGGTAGAAAATCCGCCAGTTCCACTTTGCGGATCTCAAAGATGACGAGGCCCACGGTGCAGACGATGAGTCCGCCCACGGCGTTGACGGAATCCAACAGGCCGTGCGTGCGCAGAAACGGTTCGAGATAGAGCCCGCAGGCGAGCGTCACCGATGCTTGCAGCACGAACACCGGCAGCGCCGCCAGCATCGCGCCCCAGCCGAACAGCGTCACAAAGCTCATCATCGCCAACCCGTCCATCACGCCCTTGACCGCGAGCGGATAGAAATAGCCGATCCCGTCCGGCTGGCCGGGCAAACCATCCTGCACCGCGCCAAGAATTCCCAGCGGCGACGCGCAAAACAAAATCGCGCAGGCATTGAGTCCGTTCGCGAAACGCTGCGGGTCGTCCGGCCTGGTTCGCTCGATGAGTTCGCGCGCGTATTGACCGAGGCGATTGGAAGCTTTCTGGAAGTGGAGCAATTGACCCGCCAGTTTGCCGAGCATCACCGCCAGAAGGGCGATGGCGATTTGCTTGAGCACGTGCTGAAAATCGCCGCCGACACTCAACCACGAGAGCCGCAAGCCGTAGAAAATGGCGAACACGCCGAGGGCGTTCTTGAAGAACGCCTGCGTCTGCGCCGTCAGCGGCGTGGTGCGCGCCATTCCAAGAATGCCGCCCACCACGATCCCCACCGCGTTCAGAACTGCGCCCGTCACGCGCCGACGGTATCAAAGTCCCATCGGATGCCAAGCCGTCTTGAATTCCACCGCGTATAGCGGGGTGGCCGCCACGCGGCTTTACGCCATGTCGAGAATCCAATCCGGGTCTTCGACTCTCGACGTCAACCAATCGCCGGCGGCAACGGATGCCGCCCCGGCGCCACGACAATCGCCGCGTTCAAAGAGTTTTGCAGCGGTCACAGATTATGCTTAAGATTGCTGCCGAAGCATGATGCCTCCGCCCCCCAAACGCATCCCGCCCCGCGGCCCGCTCAAAACCTCGGCGCGCCAGCGTGTGCTCGCCCAATGGCGCGGCGTGGACCTCGCCCCGCTCGAATCCGCGCAGGCTCTCCGCGCCCGCCGCATCGGCGACGTCCTGCCGCGCGTCGCAGCGGATTTGCGGATGGACAGCCGCCGCGCCGAGATCGAAGTTGTGAAGGTTTGGAACGATCTCATTGACCCGAACATCGTCGCGCACGCCCAACCCGCCGGCCTGCGCAAAGGCACCTTGTTTGTGAACGTGGACAGCAACGTGTGGCTCAGTGAAATCGTGCGTTACCGCCGCAAGGAAATCCTGGATCGCCTGCAACACAGCTTCGGACGCGAAGTCATCGCGCGGATTTCGTTTCGCTTGGGATGAAGGGCGGGTGGGGGAAAACCCGGTCAGCCACTTCTCAGCTTATTTGTTTATGAGGCGGCGTCCGGGAGTCATAGCTTTGGACCGCCGAGGTCCACGACCAACTTCGCCCGCTCTGCCGAATCAGGAATTGCGATGACTAACGACACGCCGCGTGAGGGCGCACGGCCTACAACCGATGGCGGGAATCGTCGTCCCTTGCAGGCCCGGAGCCCTTACCGGGCGGGTTTTCAAACAGACTCAGAACGACGTTCAACTTGTCATCGAGTGTGATGAGTCCAGCGTCAAACGCAGCGTCGTAAAAAGTCGAGAGGCGAAGCCCGTTTCGCGGATTATGCCGATCGGCAGGGAACTTTCCCCGCGTCCATCCGTGGTTAAAGCATGGCTGACGTTTTCACCAAGGCGAAGCGAGCAAGGATGGGAGTGAACTCACGGCGCGCTGGTTTCGGCGCGGATCAGGGGCTTCAGCCGTTTGAGCGTCGCCGCGCCGATGCCGGGGACTTTGTCGAGGTCGTCCACCTTCTGGTAAGGCCGGTGGGCCATGATGCGCCCGGCCAGCGTCGGGCCGATGCCGGGCAGCTCTTGCAATTCCTCGTAACTGGCGTGGTTGAGGTCCACCAACGCAGCGGCGGTCGGGGTGTTGGTTGGGGTCGCGCGGACGGCGGCGGATCCGGTCTGGCGGGGGAATTGGCTTTCGTCCCAGACGCCCAGTTTCTTTTCGCGCGCGCTGAGTTCGAGGTTTTTGAGTTTGTTGATGAAGGTGGTGGAGCGCGGTCCGTCCGGCCAGTTGGCGCGCAGCCCGAAGATACGGGCGTGGCCGTGGGCGACCAGTTCCTCGGCGAGGTTTGCTCCGTTGCTTCCGTTCACGAATACGATGGCGTAGAAACGGGCGAGTGTGCTGCGGCCACCAGCGTTTCGCCATCGGGTGATGATTGTGATGTTCGTGTCGGAAATGAGTTCGCGGGTGAATTGCGAGGCGAGCCGGCCCGCGCGCGGAATGTCATCAGGCGAAATTCCGAAATAGGCGGCCTGATCTTTGGCGCGTTCCGTGAGAGTGGCGTCGCTCTCCGGCGCGTCCACAAAATAGAGGCGGAAGATGTATTCGCGGTCGTTGTGCCGTGCGTGAAAGCTGTCGCCGTCCGCGCTGGCACTGGCATTGGTGGCGAGGCGGCAACCATCCAGAACTTCCCACGCGTCCGCGCTTTTTTGCTGGGCGAACAGGAGCGGCGCCGGGCACAGGGC
>JALOTT010000264.1 GCA_025457745.1 Verrucomicrobiota bacterium | reverse complement strand
TGGCACCAGTTCCATCCTTAACTGGACCGGCACCCTCCTGGTGGGCATTGGCGAGACGCTGGTGTTGGTTTACCTGTTGCTAGCCTCCGGCGACCTGTTCCTGCAAAAACTCGTCCACGTGATGCCCACGTTCCGCGACAAAAAGCGCGCGGTCGAGATCAGCCATGAGATTCAGCAAAACATTTCCAATTACCTGTTCTCCGTTTCGCTGATCAACCTTGGCCTGGGTCTGGTCGTGGGGGGAGGTCTCTACTTCATGGGCGTGCCCAACGCCGCCATGTGGGGAATGTGCGTGGCGGTGCTGAACTTTGTTCCCTACTTTGGCCCCGTGGCTGGAGTCATCGTGCTGGGTACGGTGGGTCTGCTCACTTTCGACACGCTCTGGAAGGGACTCCTGCCGCCCGCCTGGTACTTGCTGCTGCACACTTTGGAGGCGAACCTCATTACGCCGGTGTTGCTGGGACGCCGATTCACGCTCAATCCGGTGGTCATCTTTGTTTCCTTGATCTTCTGGATGTGGCTCTGGGGTGTGCCGGGAGCTTTGTTGTCCGTGCCGATCCTGGTTTCGATCAAAGTCGTTTGCGACCGCGTCCCGGCGATGTCGTCCGTCAGCGAACTTCTCTCCCGATGAGCCAGCGCATTTTATCAGGTCCAAATGAATCATTCTCGCGCAAAAAAGCTGCTTCAGTCTGGCACATGGATCAGTTTTCAGACGAGTTGCCCTGAATAATCCACGGTAGGGTTTTACCCCATAGCGAAAAGCTCGGCCCATCGCGTAACGTCACTCCAGAACGTGATGGCGAACGAATTACCATCAAAAACGAAAGATAAATTATGCATCTTTTTTTCACGCCAGTTCTTGCCAGTGCGCTCTACATTGGCGGAGGCTCGGTCGGCCTCCTGCTTCTGATCGTTGTTATTGTTCTGGTGCTTCGTCGCTGACCGTTGAGCCGTTCCGCCGAAGACTTCGACAAACCACGCGCCGGCATAAACTGTTCAGCCGATGCAACCAGGGCAACCATTGTCACGCGCCACCCATCAGCCGGCGTGGGCCCGCCAATCGTTCGTCTGGATTGCCTGACGAACGTCCTGCTCCGTTACCGAAAGAAACGACCATGAAAGACCCAATCTATAAACTCGTCGAACTCACCGGCACCTCAGCCACGTCCATCGAGGACGCCGTGGATAAGGCCATCAAACGCGCGCACAAAACCGTCAAAAACTTGTGCTGGTTTCAGCTGGTCGAAACGCGCGGCAATATCAACAAGGGAAAGGTGGATCACTGGCAGGTAACCATCAAAGTCGGCTTCACCGTGGAAGGGTGAGCGTAGGCGGGCCATTGGCTCGCAGGGACAGAACCAGACAGGACGCGGATGCTACACTGAAAATACCATGAAGATCATCCCCCCAATGCTCATTGTGCTGTTATCGGTCGCTTGCGTTCTGACGGGCTGTCAATCGCCGAAGGCCAGGACTCCGGTCGAAAACGGCGCGGCGCCCACGACACGAAACAACTGCTACAGTTTGCTCCATCAACTACTGAGCGACCAAAAGAATGTCGGCCTGCTGCGCTTCATCAAGCGGGAACCGGATGATGTTAAAAAACTGGTCAAAAAAATTGCCACTACTTCCGGGACTGGAGCGAAACTGCTGGAGGAATTTGCCAAACATGATCCTTCGATCAGTCTGGACGACCTCTGGCTTCCACCCGGGGAGGCCGCCACTCGCGAAGCGATTGCTGCCACCAAGCAAAAGGAATTATTGGGTCAAACCGGCGACGCATTTGAGTTGAGCTTGCTGTTAACCCAGGCCGAGGCGCTGAGTTATGGCTGGCATCTGGCAAAAGTCGCCGGCGAAAACGAGTCTCAACCCGATCGCGCCCGTGCGCTAGCCGGCGTGAGCGAGGATATGGAGAACCTCTACCACGAAGTGTTCGCGCTGTTGCTTTCGAAAACAAAATGATCCGCGACGAACTGGATCAGGAAGGATTTAAGGTTTTATGAAACCAACCATCTCCGACCCAGCCGACGTGCGCGGCAAAACTCGTCACGATCTCCAAGGCAAATCCACCGACCGAGCCACGCTGGCTGCAATCGCGCGCCAGGCAATGATCGAACGCGGCCTGGAGCCGGACTTCCCGCCGTTGGCGCAGCAAGAGTTGGCGGCCATTGGCGGACCCGCCAGTGCCACCGCCAATGTGCGCGACCTGCGTGATCGGCTTTGGGCGTCCATTGACAACGACGATTCCCGCGACCTCGACCAGCTCACTGTCGCTGAGTCGCTCGCGGGCGGCCGGGTTAGAATCCTCGTCGCAGTCGCGGACGTGGACGCCCTGGTGCGCAAAGGATCGGCGCTCGACGGCCATGCGTCGCGCAACACGACCTCCATCTATACGCCCGCAGTGATCTTCCCCATGCTTCCCGAGGCGCTGTCCACCGATCTGACGTCGTTGAACGAGGACCAGGACCGAATCGCTGTGGTGGCAGACATGGTGTTTGAGGCCGACGGCTCGGTCGCCACGTCGGATCTATATCGGGCACGCGTCCACAACCGCGCAAAACTGGCTTACCGAAGCGTCGCGGCGTGGCTGGATGGTGAAGGTATGGGGCCCAGACGAATCGTGGAGATTCTGGGACTCGACGCGAACCTCCGCCTCCAGGACAGCGTCGCGCAGCGGCTCGTGGAACTGCGGCACAGACACGGCGCGCTCAGCCTCGAGACGGTCGCGGCGAAGGCGGTCTTCGACGGTGACATCCTTTCCGATCTCGATCTGGACCGAAAGAACCGGGCGACGCAGTTGATCGAGGACTTCATGATTGCGGCAAACGGAGTGACCGCGACCTACCTTGAATCGAAGAAATTTCCTTCTCTCCGCCGAGTCCTGCGGTCTCCTGAACGCTGGGATCGTATCGCAAAGCTCGCGTCTGGTTTCGGAGACCGGCTTCCAGGCGAGCCGGATGCCGTAGCCCTCGAAGCCTTCCTCGTCCGGCGACGCAAGGCCGATCCGGAGAAGTTCCCCGACCTCTCCCTAGCCGTCGTCAAACTCATCGGCCGCGGCGAGTACGCGCTTGATCTCCCCGGCGGCGAGCCGCCCGGCCACTTCGGGCTGGCGGTCAAAGATTACACGCACTCGACTGCGCCGAACCGGCGCTTCCCCGATCTCATCACGCAAAGGCTTCTGAAGGCGGCAATGGCGGGAGTGCCCCTGCCCTACACCATCCCGGAGTTGACGGAACTCGCGAAGCACTGCACGGAGCAGGAGGACGCCGCGACCAAGGTTGAGCGGCGGGTGCGAAAGTCAGCGGCGGCGCTGCTCCTGTCGGGCAGGATTGGGGAGTCATTCGACGCCATCGTCACCGGCGCATCGGACAAAGGCACGTGGGTCCGGCTCTTCCAACCTCCGGTAGAAGGGAAGCTGGAGCGCGGGTTCCAAGGTCTCGATGTGGGCGACCGCGTTCACGTCAAACTGGTCCACACCGACGTCGAGCGCGGTTTCATCGACTTTGTGCGCGGCTGATCCCCCGCATGAGCAACCGTGGTTTGCCAAAGCACAGGGTTCACAAACGAGCGGTGAAGCCTGGCAGGAAGCTGTCGCTGCGGAGGCTGTCGGCCTACGTCGGCCTCTGCCTTGGTGCGGTTGTCCTCGCCGTCGTGGTGCTCATCCTTGGGTTCGGCGGTGCGATCCTCAACCGCTATGGCAAAGCGAAGGCAGAGCGGGCGTTTGCCCAAGCGCATCCAGGGTGCGCGTTGCGGATCGGCGAACTGGTTTACACGGTGAGCACCAATTGCTTGGTCGCTCAATCCGTCACATTGAGCGCAACGAATTCGACGCTCAAGGTCAGCCGGATTTCGCTGACGGGAGTTCGCTGGGCGCGGCTGCTTTGGGGAACGGCGGCTCTGGCTGATGTGCTCGCAAAGGCCAGTCTGGATGCGACGAATCTCAATGTGGAATTCCCCCAGGCACAGTACGGAATCCGCTGCGCGCGGCTGCGGGCGTCGGTGACCGATTCGGAACTGATCGCCGAAGGGACCGAGCTGCGGACGTTGGTCGGGGACGAAGAATTTTTCGCAGCGCATGAATTTCGAACGACGCGGTTTCATGTGGTCGTACCTGAGTGCAGGGTGTTGGGCTTGGCGTATGGCGAACTGCTCCAGGGAAAGTCGTGCCGAGCCGGGTCGGTCCACTTTTCCCAACCCTCCTTTGAAGCGTTGGTCAACCGTGACAAGCCGAAGCAGCCATTCGCGAAAAGCCCGCTCATGGTTCACGAGGCGTTGGCCGCAATCCGGCAACCGTTGCAGGTGGATAGCCTCAGCATCACCAACGGCCACCTGACTTACTGCGAGCGGGTGGTCGCGGAAGCCGATCCCGGCGTGCTGACGTTCGCGGCAGTGAATATGTCCATTGAGGGCATCGCCAACCGTGGTGATGCATCGGCCGCCATCCTGCTCCGGGCGCAGGGCGACCTCATGAATGCCGGAACGCTGAAGGTGCTGATGACGATTCCGATCACACCGGCGGACTTCTCGTTCCACTATTCCGGTTCGCTCAGCGCGATGGACCTGACCCGCCTTGATGCGTTCCTTGACATTGCGGAACACACGCGGATCAAGTCCGGCAGCGCTCAAGAGGTCACGTTTGAAGTTGATGTGACCGCCGGCCAGGCTCGCGGCCGGGTGCGCGCGATCTACAAGGATTTGGAGATGGCTTTGCTCGACAAGCAAACCGGCACCGAAAAGGGGTTGGACAATCGCGTCGCCTCGTTCTTGATGAACGCGTTGAAAATCCGGAATTCCAACACTCCGGACGCAGCGGGCTTGATGAAGGAGGGGGAGGTAAACTACACGAGAAGACCACAGGACGAGTTTCTGCAATTTGCGTGGTTCGCCCTGCGGACTGGTGTCCTGGATGTCATCAGCCAGTGACGCGCGATGTGAGCATGAGCAACGCCTTGCGGCTGCGGAAAACCAGGATGCGTCACTTATCCGCACGCGCAACGGCGATGGATTAGTCTTCCCCGGCATCGAACCAAACAAAGGCGAGGAATGCCGGGAATCCGAGAGTCCTCGCCTGGTCTCCCACGACCCGGCGCAATCCAGTCTTCCATCCTACGAGAGCCGACCCCAACATTCCGCCACATTTTACAGGCTAAGGTGAACACCCCATTGCGTGAAGTCATTGCCAGCCTTAGCGTTCAAATATGACAACTATCCTACTCATCGTGGTCTTGGTGCTCTTGTTCGGCGGCGGCGGCGGCTACTACTACAGCCGACGAAGACGCTGAACGCACAGCGGAGTCTGACGGCGCTCGCGCTTGTGCCGCCAGTATTTGGAAATCTTTTTGGTAGCCGTGTGCAGCCAGGCTTGGTAAGCGCCAAACGGATCATATCGGCCACCGCAAACCACTTGGGCGCCTTGGGGGCTGGATCCACAATGCCGATCTGAAGGATTGTCGAATGTTGGCGTGGTAGGGGGCATTTGAGCTTGGGCAGTTGAGTTGCCGTATTCAGGACGCCGCAGGTTGGGTTTTCGTCTATAGGGTGAACACCCCATAGCACCTGACTCAAAACATGGAAGGCCTGGAATGATGTAATGACGAATCAACCGCCGTATTATCATGCGGCGGCTGACCAACGAATTAACAACCAACAGAAAGTACTTAACATGAAAAAGCTTAGTTTAGTTTCCGCCTTGGTTCTCGGCGGCTTGGTGGCGTGCAGCATCACGGCCAATGCGCAAGAATGCCCGGGTGGGAAAAAAGGCGACAAGGGTAGCGGGCACTGGACAGTCGAGCAACGGTTGGAAAAAATGGTTCTTCGCTATTTTCGGTGGAGCCTCAATATTGGGGTAATCGGAGTTTTCCGGCCACGAAGTAGAGCATGGTGATCAGGTGCGTTGTGGAACGGTA
>JALOTT010000263.1 GCA_025457745.1 Verrucomicrobiota bacterium | reverse complement strand
CTTCGAGGATGAGGATGGTTTTCATTTGGTCTCCTCCCTGACCGCAGTTTGATATGCGGCAAACACTTCATCCGTGAAGCAGGCAAAAACAACGCGCTCAAGCTCCTCGATGCCTTTCAGCGCGGCGCGCGTTTCACGAACAGCGATCCGGGCGGCGTCGGGAATGGGATATCCATAGACACCGCAACTGATGGCGGGGAACGCAATCGTTTGGAGCCGATTTGCCCGTGCGAGTTCAAAGCAGGCCCGATAGCAGGATGCCAACAGTTCCGGTTCGCCGGTCTTGCCACCGTGCCAAACCGGTCCGACCGTGTGGATCACAAATCTTGCGGGCAATCGGTGGCCCTTGGTTATCTTGGCGTCTCCCGTTGGACAGCCTCCGAGAGTTTGGCATTCGGCAAGCAACTCCGGTCCTGCCACGCGATGAATCGCCCCATCGACACCGCCCCCACCCAGCAACGATGTGTTTGCGGCATTAACGATGGCATCCACCTCAAGCTTGGTGATGTCTGTTCGGGTCAGTTCGATTCGATTCTCGATCTTCATGTTCCCCTCATTCCACCAGCACACCTTTTCGCTCCGCAATGCCGATGACCGCCTGGGTGCCGGAATTAAACTCCAGAAAGTCCTTCTCGATGCCGTCGCTGAAAATCACGCCGTTCTCCGCCATGCGCGATTCGAGGATCAATGGTGTCTCAGGCGTAACGCGCCCAAACACCAGTGATGTCCCCGTCGTCTTCGTCGGAAAGGGCTCGCGCACGGTGTAGCACAGGTAGTTCGCATCCCAGGCGAACTCCGTCTTCACGTTCAAACGCACCTTCCCGTTGCCCTTGGTTTTCTGCGCCGCAGCGGTGAACAGGTCAGCTGTTGTCTGCCGGGCCAGAGCCGAACCCGCCGATTGGGTAATGGCGGCGGCTCCGGTCAGCAGGCTTTTCAGCCAACCGGTCGAGCCCATGCCCGTCGAGACAATCACGCCACTCGATGATTGTGTTTCACTGGCCTCGCCGCTGCGAATGAGGTAGCGAGCCGAGCAATGCGTCTTCGGGCCGATGAACAGGTCGTTCACGCCATACAACTTCTGGCCGTTGTTCAACACGGCTTTGGCCATGGTCACGGAGCTCGTCGGCCGAGTGCGCAGCACGACTTCCGGCATCAACTTGGGAAGGTCGGCCACCCGGAAGGGCAATAACCGGCCGTCCCATCGCTCCGGATCGGGATTCACGCCGACGACTGGCTGGCCATTGAGATACTTCAGCGTGTTCGCCACCAAGCCATCCTGCCCCAGCGTGACCACCGTGTCGTCCGGCGCGAAGACGAAGTTCGGCAGGAACGCGCGGTCCACCACTTGAACACGCCCGACCTGGGCAAGCGCCGTCTGGGTCCCGCTGAGCGCCCGGTGATACGTCTCGTCCTCGCGGAGATAATCCGAGAAGTCGGCGCCCTGATGCTCAACGTAGAACCGGGCCTGGCTGACGGTGTTGAACCGGATCACCAGTTCAGCCAGGCGCGTCGGTCGCGTCACGAGGACGATTTTGTTGTCGGTCAGCCGGTTCATTTTCGGGCGGGCTGTGGCGTCAACAACTCGCGCAGCAAATCGGGCGAAATGTTGAGCTGGCCGATTTTCTCCGCCTTGCCGGCCAGTTCCTGGAAGGCAAAGGCGATGAGCTGCTCCGGCCTCATGCCGGTGCTGGCGAGCGCCTGGAGAATCTTTGCGTCAGCGCTGCCGAGGGCTTTCATTGTGCTCGACACACCGTAGGCCCGGGCATCCGCTTCAGCCTTGGCGTTGTCGGCTGCCAAGGCGACGAGGCTTTTGCGCCGTTCTTCCAAACCGATGTTCGATTCGAGGGCTTCCTTCTTGAGCAAGCCTTCCTTTTCCTGCACGCCACGCTCCGCGTCCATCTGGGTTTCGCGGATCTGGCGCTTCTTGGTCTCGACGGCGATTTCGGTGTTCAGTTCGTTTTCCTTGATCGCCCGCTCCTGTTCCACGGCCGAGTTGCGCCGGGCGTATATGGCTTCATCCGCCTCGCGGAACAGTTGTTCCCGGGTCTCGGCTTCCAGCGCCCGCGCCGTCTCCGGGGTCGGCTTGATGGCCAGGATCGAAAGTCCAAGCACTTCCAGTCCGAGTGAAGTGATTTCTTCCGATCCGACCAACCCCTGTTTCACGGCTTTGACGAGTTCGTCCGAGGCGCGGATGGCCTCCCGCAAGGGGAGTTTTTGGAGTTCGGCCCGCGCGAGGACATTGATCACGTGGATCACGCGCTCCGGAAGCTTCTCCGGGTCTTCCGCGGCATACTTTTGACCATTTGGCGCGAGGGTGTAATTGAGCAGTGCGGCCAGCCGCTTGGGTTCGCCCACACGATACGTCACCTGGCCCTGAATGGTGACCGTCTGAAAGTCCGCCGTAGTTTCCTGGAAAATGAACGGCACGTCGGTGCTCGCCACGGGCACGGCCACGAGCGAGGTCGTTGGTGCAAAGTAAAAGAAGGAATGCCCCAATCCTTCGCGGACGATCTTGCCGCCGCGATATTGCAGGAGGTAGGTGGTGGGCTGGACCTTGATGAACTTGATGCCGAACATATTGTGCCTTTCGTTTTGCTTCGTTGTGGGTGAAATCGGGCTACAGCTCGAAGTTGAACCCCCTCTTCTTGAGCTTCTCGTATTTGTCCGCATCGAAGCGGAACAACTGCGCCGGGCGATGACGTCCGGTCATCTGAGTTTCCTTGAGTGGAACGAGCAACTCAAACCCCAGGACCTTCTTGCGGAAGTTGCGCTTGTCCAACTCAGTGCCCAGCACCGCCTCGTAGAGGTGCTGGAGTTGCGACAGCGTGAACTTCGGCGGCAGCAACTCGAACCCAATGGGTTGATAACGCACCTTGCCTTTGAGTCGGGCCAGCCCGGTCGCCAGAATCTCGGCGTGATCGAACGCCAGCTTTGGCACTTTGGATACAGGAAACCAACGAGCGTCCGCAGCGTCGGTGGCTGCCTTGGTGTCATGTGCTGCCAGTTTGACGAGAGCGTAGTAAGCCACGCTCACGACGCGTTCGCGCGGGTCACGCTTGACCTCGCCAAACGTGTAGAGCTGCTCCAGGAACACGTCTTTGAGACCCGCTTCCTCCTCTAGCTCGCGGCGGGCGGCGTCATCCAGCGTTTCATCCACGCGAACGAAGCCGCCGGGGAGCGCCCATTTGCCTTTGAACGGTTCGAGGGCGCGCTCGATCAGCAGCACCTTGAGTTCGCTGTCGTCCAGGCCGAAGACCACGCAGTCCACAGTCAGGGCCGCTCGGGGGTATTGATATGTGTGGGGCATAGGCAGTGAATTAGTGAGTTGGTGAATCTGTGAGTTGGGCGCGGAGTTCCATGAGCAGAATCCCCAGTCGGTTCTTACCCGTGCCATCACCGCCATCGGCCCAATAGCGGTCATTCCGGGTGTGCTCGATCAATTCCGCATCTTCGGTCGAGAGCAGCAATGTTTTGAGTTTGGGGTGTTGATCAAACTTGGCCCGCAAGGCTTCTCGCATGACGTCTTCCTTCACGGACTCCCAATCCGCCCGCAACGGCAGGGAACGACTCCGCCCCAGTTTTGCGGCCATGGAAGGCGTCTTGGCATTGCGCACGGCTTCCTCGTGCTCTGTGCCGGCAAACTTCTGGGCTTGGAAATAGTGCTCCGAGGTTGGCCACACCTTTCCTTTCAACGTGACCGGGTGCGCCGAGAAGTTGGAGAACTCTCCGTAAGGATCGTTTTGGCGATAGAATCGGATTTGGTTCATAAGCAGAGGATTATTTGAATTCCGCAATGACTTCGATCAGGCCGACGATGTTTGCATTGAAAGCAGGTAACTCCTCGGCGGGAATCCAGAGTTCCTGGCAGGTGGAGTCTCCCACAATTTGGACGGGATACTTTGCCGCAAAGTCTTTCCGCACCTGAAAGCGGGTCACAAAACCGGCTCCATAGTCCCGCACATTCCATTTGCGCGAGATGTCGTTGGCGTATTCCTCGTTGAGAACTGGATAGAAAATGGGCTGCTCCGGCAGCCTGGGCGGAAATTCCCGAAATCCACTGGCGGCGATTAGCTCCAGCTCCTTCGGCCCGACCGGGCGATACATGATGATTGTCTCTTCGCTCATTGTTTAAGTGTTCTCTTTACACGTTCTATTGATAGTGTCATTATCACACCATGTCAAGCGGCAATCTGAAAAAGATGAAATCGGCGCCCGGCTTTGATAGCCTCCCCGGCGTGAACTCAGAGCCGGTGACGAGCTTAAGCCCCACGGCAGGAACACTTTCGTGTCCGGCCGGGACCTGGTTTGGCCTCAAGCCAATTGAGGCCGGGACGATGGTGGTCGCTTCAGCGCTGGTGTTGCTGGCGTCGTATCGCGCCTGGTGGCCCATTGGAATCGCCGAAGCGTGGGGGTTTGTCACCGGCGGCATCTGCGTCTGGCTGGTCGTGCGGGAACACATGTGGAACTGGCCGGTTGGATTGGCAAACAACGTTTTCTTCTTTGCCCTGTTCTTCCACGGGCGACTATTCGCGGACATGGGGTTGCAGGTGGTTTACTTCGGGCTCGGCGTCTATGGTTGGCTGAACTGGCTCTTTGGCGGCGAGAATCATTCCGTCTTGAAGGTCAGCCGGACGACGCGAATTGAGTGGCTGGTGCTGCTTGGAGCGATTCCGCTCTGCACATTTGGCCTGCGGGGAATCCTCATTGCCGTGAACGGCGCGGCGCCCTTCTGGGATTCGCTGACCACGGTGCTCAGTCTGGCCGCCCAATATCTGCTTTGCCGGAAGCGGTTTGAGAACTGGTTTTTGTGGATCGCAGCCGACGTCATCTACATCCCCCTCTACCTGAGCCGGCATCTGCCGCTGACCGCTGTGCTCTATGCCGTATTTCTGGCCATGTGTCTGGTCGGTGTGCGCGAGTGGAAGCACAGCATGCGGAAAGGATTGGTGGCCCCATGAAACACGGTCTGGGCGTCGTGATCGGTAAATTCTATCCGCCCCACCGCGGGCATAAGCTGCTCATTGACGCGGCCACGGCCCAATCCGAGCAAGCGGTGGTCATCGTCTGCGCCAAGCCGACCGATACCTTTCCTGGCGAATTGCGCGGGCGATGGTTGCAGGAGATTCATCCCGATGCCCGTGTGATGGTCATTGACGATCGCTATGACGAAAACGATTCGCGGGTGTGGGCGGAGAACACAATACGCTGGTTGGGTCGTGCCCCGGATGCGGTGTTCACCTCGGAGGACTACGGGGACCGCTACGCTGAACTGATGGGATCCAAACACATCTCCGTGGACAAGCCGCGCGGGCAGGTGCCGATTTCAGGAACGGCGGTGCGCCAGGATCCGTATGCGCACTGGGAGTTCCTCGAACCGCCCGTGCGCGCGTGGTTCACGAAGCGGGTTTGCGTCCTTGGCGCGGAGTCCACCGGGACGACCACACTCGCCAAAGGGTTGGCTGCCCACCTTCAGACCGCCTGGGTCGAGGAATACGGTCGGGAGTATTCCGAGGTGAAACTGGCGCGGAATGATCCTGATTGGCGCACCGACGAGTTCACCATGATTGCCGGGGAGCAATTGCGACGCGAGGACGCCGCCGCCCGACGGGCGGATCGCATTCTGATCTGCGACACCAACGCCTTCGCCACCATCCTCTGGCATCGCCGCTACATGGGCAGCCACAGTCAGGCCGTCGAGGAAATCGCCCGCCGTGGGCGCTGCGACCTTTACCTCCTGACCGGCGATGACATCCCCTTTGTTCAAGATGGCTTGCGGGACGGGGAACACATCCGTCACCAGATGCATGGCTGGTTTGAAGAGGCACTTGCCACCCAGGCTGCACCCTGGCATGTCCTGCGCGGTTCACATGAGAAACGAATGCAGGAAGGCGTTCGTCTGATTCGGTC